>JANQUM010000242.1 GCA_030731175.1 Spirosomataceae bacterium | reverse complement strand
TTTTAACCATATTTATCAAAAAGAATACAACAAACATGCAAATTCAATTCAATACCGACAAAACGATTAGTGGCAACGAACGAAATCAAGAATACTTTACGACGTTGATTTCAAAAGGTTTAGGGCGTTTCGAGGATCACCTTACAAGAGTAGAAGCCCATTTATCAGACGAAAACGGAGAAAAAAGCGGAACGAACGACATCAAATGCCTGCTTGAAGCACGGGTGGAAGGCAAGCAGCCAGTTGTGGTAACAAATAATGGCGACACGGTTGAAAAAGCCATTTCGGGAGCAATTGACAAAATGAAAAACTCGTTGACCACGATTATCGGACGGAAACAAAATCGTTAATTTTGGATGCAAAAGTTAACTATCAAGTAAAAAAAGCCCATAAATCGATGGTTTATGGGCTTTTTTGGTTTAGAATCGTTATTATTAACTTTTGCTAAAATTGATAAATCTTCCGAAATAAAAAATCACTCAGAAAACTTCATCAACTAGTCTCAACCGTCAAAAATTGCTAAAATATGACAAACAACAACCCATCAGAAAGACCACAATTACAAAAAGGAATTGGTAAAGCGGCAATGTTCAGTTTAGCATTTGGAGCGATGATTGGGGTTGGTTGGGTAACTGCAATGGGCTTTTGGATGTCAAACGCCGGACCGCTCGGAGCAATGATAGCCTTTGCCCTCGGCGGAATTTTGATGCTCGCAATTGGCTTGTGCTACGCCGAAGTCACGGCATCTTTACCGCTTTCGGGTGGCGAAGTAGCGTACGCTTACAAAGCCTACGGAACTGCTAAAGCGTTTGTAGTGGGGTGGTTTTTAGTGTTTGGTTATTTATCAGTATCCGCATTTGAGGCGGTTTCTGTCAGTAAAGTTCTGAGTTACCTTATTCCTTCCATTGATTACGTACAATTATACAGTGTAAATGGCAGCCCGATTTTTCTTTCACACATTTTACTTAGTGCTTTTTTTATACTGCTCATAAGTGCCGTAAATTATACTGGTGTAAAAAATTCAGCTCGTTTTCAAGTAGGCTTGACCGTCGTATTTATTGCTCTGACGTTCGTTTTTGTTGTTGCCGGACTTATAATGGGTGATTGGGATAATATCTATCCCGTTTTTGCCGCAAATTCAACTGGATCAATAACCGCCGGAATAGCAACAGTTTTGGTAACTGTGCCTTTTTGGTTTGTAGGATTTGATACCATTCCGCAAGCAGCCGAAGAAGCCAAAGACTCCGTTTCCGCAAAAACGATCGGGCTGTTAATTCCGATTTCAATTATAGCTGCTGTGTGCTTTTACATGCTCATCATCATGAGTACCGCCGTTGCCGCTCCGTGGAATGAGATACTTGACGATAAACTACCCACTGCAAAGGCATTCGGAACTGCAACGCAGTCGCCATTTTTGGTGAAATTAATTTTAATTACAGCATTGGTAGGTTTATTAACGAGCTGGAACGGCTTTTTCTTAGCTGGATCACGGGTACTTTTTGCGATGGGAAGAGGAAAAATAATTGCTCCTGCACTCGGCAAATCGCACCCAAAATACCAAACGCCTTATAATGCCGTACTTTTTAGCGGAATTATAACTTTCATAGCTTCCCTGATGGGACCCGGAGCGATGGTAACTTTTGTAAATGTTGGCTCGCTTTGCATAGTTATTGCTTTTGTAGGCGTTTCTGCTTCCTTTTTATCTTTACGTAAAAAGTTTCCGAATCTTCACCGCCCTTTTAAAGCACCGAAAGGAAGGCTTTTAGGTTATATCGGAATGGTGGGTTCTTTGTGCATTTTGGCAATCACCGTTTTTCCGGGCAGCCCCGTGGCATTGGCGTGGCCTTTTGAATGGGCAATTTTTCTCACTTTTTCAATTCTCGGAATCGTATTTTGGGCTATTTCCGCTAAAAGCAGAAACGCCGTTCCGAAGGAAGAAAGAGATTACTTAATATTGGAGAAATTTGTTTAAGGAGCTGTTTGCTCTTCCGAAAATGAAATATTTCGGTGCATTAACCCCCATTTCACCATTTGCTCTATTACCTCTTTGAGGCTTTCGCCAGAAGGCGTAAGTTCGTATTCTATTAAGACGGGGGTCGTGTCGTAAACTGTACGCGAAATAATGCCATTCAATTCAAGCTCCTTCAGTTCTTTAGATAACATTCTGGGCGTAATTCTACTTATGTTATCCTGGAGCTCTTTAAAACGCTTTTTGCCGTGTAATAGCGATGCAATAATCGGAAATTTCCACTTACCGCTAATTACGTTCAGCGTGTCATTAACTGCCAAAACTAGCCGGTTTGAGCAGCCGGTAATTCTACTAAGTTCGTTCGTTTCATTCATAATTTTATACTTTATCTGCTAAACGTCTATCGCTATACTTTGGTATAGCGATACTTTTTCACAAGTTACTTCCTTTTATATATCGAAGGTATTACATTTGCACCACATTTACAATAAACAAAAAACAATGAATTTAATAGACGAACTAAATTGGAGATACGCCACCAAGAAAATGAACGGCGAGCGTATTTCTGACGAACAATTAGCGTACATTTTGGATGCGATTCAGCTATCGCCTTCTTCGTCCGGGATGCAACAATACAAAGTACTTGTAATCAGCAATAAAGAATTACTACAAAAGATTCAACCTATTGCGATGAATCAAAGCCAAGTAGTTGATTGCTCTCATTTATTGGTATTTGCATCGTGGGATAAATACACTAAAGAGAAAATGGATCAGATCTTTGATTATACATTAGATCAAAGAGGTTTACCCGCCAACATGATGGATGATTACAGGAAAAATTTATGGGATATGTATTCGCAAAAAACGGAAGCGTGGCACGCCGAACACACCGCAAGACAAGCGTATATTGCACTTGGGATAGCGATGGTTGCCGCCGCCGAGCAAAAGGTTGATGCTACCCCAATGGAAGGTTTCGGAAATGATGCGTTGGATGAATTACTAAACCTAAAAGAGCAGGGTTTGAAAAGTCAGGTGCTGCTACCGCTTGGATTCAGGGCAACTGATAAAGATTGGTTGGTAAATATGAAGAAGGTACGACGCCCGAAAGAGGAACTGTTTATCACGCTTGATTAAGCATTCCTTTTACGAAAAGTATCATTAAAGAAAATTCGTAAGTAGGTTTAGCAAAATCAACTTCACAAATTTTAAACGTAAAAAGCCGTCAACCTTAACTGGTTGACGGCTTTTTACTAAAGTTTTATCTAAAGTATTACTTTCTGCGTTTGTAAACAGAAATTTGATCCGCATCGGCAAGAATACGCCCGCAATGCTCACAAACTATAATTTTTAATTTCTCCATAATATCAGCCTGACGCTGCGGTGGTACCACGTTAAAGCAACCACCACATGCACCACGATCAACTTCAACAACGGCAAGGCCGTTACGAACGCTACCACGGATTCTTTCGTACGCTTTCAGTAACCGCTCTTCCACTGCCTTTGCAGCTTTATCACGCTTCTTTCTAAGCTTCTTTTCTTCGTCTTCACTTTCACCAATTAGTTTGTTCAACTCGTTATTTTTGGCTTCAAGAGCAGCTTTAACTTGGTTAACTGTAACTAAAGCATCATCAATTTCGCTTTGCTTAGTTTTGATTTTGAATTCAGCCTCACGGCTTTTCTTGTCAGCTAACTGAATATCAAGTTCTTGTAACTCTAATTCTTTATCTAACGCATCGTATTCACGGCTGTTTCGAACGTTATTTTGCTGCTCTTTGTACTTGATTATAAGTTTTTCGCATTCTTTTTTAGCTAATTTATAATCGGTTATTTCTTGCTCAATCGTGCCAACTTCTTCTTTAAAGCGGCTTAATCTTTTTTCTACACCAGCAAGTTCGTTTTCTAAATCGGCTACTTCTTCGGGCAAATCACCACGCAACTTGTATAATGAATCAAGCGAGGAATCGAGTTCCTGCAACGCCAACAAAGCGTCTAATTTATCAGCAATTGATAATTCCATATAATTGTACTAAATTTTTGGATGAATGTCGGGCGGAAACCTGATTTAGTAAAAGTACTGAATTGGGTTGGTATTCACCTCTGACAAATAAGTCGCAAAGTTAGGGAATTTTTGACAAATAATATCCTGCAAAAGTTCTTTTGTGAATTGTTCGCTTTCAAAGTGCCCAATGTCAGCAATAATTATTTTGTCTTCGGCGTCAAAAAACTCATGGTACTTAAAATCTGCCGTAATAAAAATATCCGCTCCAGCGGCAATTGCATCCTGTAACATAAAACTTCCTGACCCACCGCAAACAGCAACTTTAGAAATTTTTTCGCTGAGCAAATCCGTATGACGAATAACGCTTACCTCAAGGTTTTTCTTTAAATAACTCAGAAAATCCGTCGTCTTTATCGGCGTTTCTAAATCACCAACTGCCCCGCCCCCAACAAAGTTAGAGTTTTCGAGCTGTTGCTTTTTCGGCGATAGGATTGCGACATTTTGAAGTTTGAGTTTTTCTGCAATCTTAAAATTTACACCTCCGTTAACATTATCTAAATTAGTATGCGAAGCGTAAACAGCAATATCGTTTTTGATTGCCTTTATTACTGACCGCTCGACGTAATTTTTGCCGTTCAACTTTTTCAAGCCACTAAAAATAATCGGGTGATGAGCAATGATAAGATTACAGCCTTTGGATATTGCTTCTTCAACTACGTCTTCTGTAACATCAAGCGTAAGTAAAGCCGCGATAACAGTCAAATCAGGATTTCCCACGAGTAAACCTGAGTTATCATAGCTTTCTTGGTAATGTAAGGGTGCAAAATTTTCAATTTCACTAATAAGTTCTCTAAGAATCATAATGCAAAGATAACAGTATTCAACCGTAAAAATCAGTGAAATTCTGCCCTATTAAAAATGTAGCAGTGAAAGTTAAAAAAAAACTTCAACCCAACCACCTTGATAACCAACGAATTAGAAGTTTTTTCAAAAAAACTTTCAATTATGCTATTGACAGAACAAATATTTGCCCTACATTTGCATCCACATTCAGAGAGCGACTCGCAGCAATGCTAATCATTCTTCTAAAATGTAAGTCGGTTTGGTAGTTCAGCTGGTTAGAATACCTGCCTGTCACGCAGGGGGTCGCGGGTTCG
>JANQUM010000241.1 GCA_030731175.1 Spirosomataceae bacterium | reverse complement strand
TGGTACACGTGCGTACTGTAGTCGCTCACGAATAGCGGCTAAAAGTACGATTGCCAAGAAAAACCCGATGCCCGTTCCGAAGGAGAATACAACGGTTTCAGCAAATTGATATTGGCGTTCCTGCATGAAAAGTGAAGCCCCAAGAATGGAACAGTTCACCGTGATTAATGGCAAGAAAATCCCCAACGAACTGTAAAGTGCGGGAGCAAATTTCTCAATTACCATCTCTACCAATTGCACCGCTCCGGCTATGGTTGCTATGAATAAAATAAACGCCAAAAATGTCAAATCAACGGAAGCCAACGATGGATGAATCCATGATAAAGCACCGTCTTCTAACATATAAGTAAGGATGAAGTAGTTGAGCGGGGCCGTCATTGCCATTACAAATATTACCGCCAAACCCAGACCAAACGCCGTTTTGATTTTCTTAGATACTGCTAAGAACGAACACATTCCCAAGAAAAACGCGAAAATTGCGTTTTCCACGAAAATTGCTTTGATGAATATACTTGATAAATTTTCCATTTTTTAGCTTTTGTCAGTTAGCATTTTGGCTAACTGTTCTTGTTAAATTGAGATAACTTCTGACGCGGTATTTTGATTACGAAATATCAACCAATTTGGTATTTCTTGAACGTTGCCACCATATATAACCCCCGATCAGAAATAATGCCGACGGTGGAAGCATCATCAAACCATTATTGGTGTAACCCCAATCGTAAAAAATTTGTGGAACAACTTGCATCCCAAAAATTGTACCCGATCCGAATATTTCACGGAAAGCGGCAACTACAAGCAGTATCAAGCCGTAACCCGCTCCGCTTCCGAGGCCATCTAAAAACGACTTCCAGGGTTTATTTCCCAAGGCAAATGCTTCCAAACGCCCCATGATAATGCAGTTTGTAATAATCAGTCCAACAAAAACGGATAGTTTTTTACTGACATCAAACATATAGCCTTTCAGCACCAAATCTACAATGGTAACAAGCATTGCCACCACTACTAATTGTACGATAATACGAACCCGAGTCGGAATTGCTTTCCGCATGAGGGAAATAATTAGATTTGAAAACGACGTTACAAATATTACCCCTAATGATAGTATTAGTGCAGGCTTCATTTGCACCGTAACTGCCAACGCAGAACAGATTCCCAAAACCTGTACAGTGATCGGGTTATTGTCGTCAAGTGGATCACGTAAAATTTGAATATTTTTTTTGGAGAAAAGGGGTTCTTTTAATCCCTTCATTTTCACGCCTTGCTCAATTACTTCTGCCATGAGTTCTTTATAATTGTAAGTTTATGATTTACACCAGATTATCTAACGTAAAGTAATATTAGTTTCCTTTTAGAGAAAGCTGAGGACTTGCTCCTGCAATTTTCTTAAAATAAGTTAAGTACGGCTTTACGCAGTTATCAATCATTTCATCCACGCCGTCTGAAGTGATTGTACCTCCCGATATAGCGTCCACGCGGTGCTCGTCGCTATATTCAACTTTTGCCGAACTCTTAATAACGTTTACAGAGACAAAAGTTTGACCGTCCATGATTTTTTTCGCGGTAAAACGGTCTTGAAAAAAGCGTTCTGAGATTTCTGCTCCAAGTCCGGGCGTCTCGGTCTTATGATCGAAATACGCCCCATAAACGGTATTGAAGTCGGATTCTAAAGAAATATAGCCCCAGATTGGCCCCCAAAGACCAACGCCTTGCATTGGGATTATGTAGCATTTTTTGCCATCTTCTTTTGTGTAGACATAGAGTGGCATTTTGCGTTCGGCGGGCGTTTTGGCTACCTCATTTTTCATTTCGATATTACTGACAACTTCATTCGTCAATATTTCACCTTCGGAATCAATTACAAGTTCCTCCACAGATTTATCGTAAGCATTTTCTACGGCCTCTCGTTCGGTTTCATAAATACGAACCGATTGCAGAATATTTTTCTTTTTATCTAATGCTACGTTTGCTTCCTGCAAGGGTTTTAGTCCCTCAGAAATAACTACCAAGACCATTGCTGTAATAACAGACAACCCAATGGCAAACAAAAAAGTATATCTATTACTGTGCATGTTTTAAGCGTTTTTTGATGTGTTGTTCTACAACTAAATGATCTATGAGCGGGGCAAAAACATTGAATAATAAAATACTCAACATGATACCTTCGGGATATGCGGGATTGAATACCCTCAGGATAACTGCAAAAGCACCGATGAGTAAACCGTAAATGTATTTTCCGGTTGGAGTGTGCGAAGCAGAAACTGGATCTGTTGCCATAAAAACTGCACCAAAAGCAAAGCTTCCGATGAGCCAATGGTGGTGAGCTGGCATGTGCATAGCATGTGTGAGGTCGCCGGCTGGTGCGAGGAGATTCATCACAAAGCCCATGAGGTAACCACCGACAAAAACAGAAAGGATTATTCGCCAACTACCAACTCCGGTCAAGATAAGAAATGCTGCACCAAGTAGAATGCAGAAAACACTCGTTTCACCGATTGAGCCTTGTTCAAAACCCCAAAACATTGAACTTGCCGACTGTATATTGTCAATGTTATAATCGAAAGCCACTAAGTTTGTTGCTCCCGAGTAGCCATCAACGATGCTGTGACCTGCTTCGGGTGAAAGATCCGTCCAGATTTCACCAGATAAAAAAGCGGGGAAAGCGAAAAACAGAAATGCCCTTGCCAACAGTGCGGGATTCATGAAGTTCATGCCCGTTCCGCCAAAAATTTCCTTACCTAATAAGGTACAAAAAATACCTCCTAACGCAACCATCCAAAGCGGTGTGGTTACCGGTAGTGTGAGCGGGATGAGCATTCCGGTTACAAGATAGCCTTCACTGATGGAATGCTTATTCATTGTAGCAAAAATGAACTCAACGGTAAGCCCAGACACATACGAAACGATGATTATTGGCGTTGTTTTTATTGCACCAAACAGGAAGTTTTCCCAAGGGGTAGTTTCCATGCCATAGGCTAAATAATGTTGGTAGCCAACATTCCACATGCCAAAAAGCAGGCATGGAATCATGGCAAAAATTACCATGACCATCGTACGTTTCAAATCCATTGAATCACGGATGTGAACGCCATGCTTGGTGGTAGTTCCGGGAACAAACAAGAAAGTTTCAAAACCATCAAAGACGTAATGTAGCTTTTCGAGCTTACCCCCTTTGTCAAAATGTGGTTTTATATTGTCAACTAAATCTTTTACTAATTTCACAGATTTATTAAAATTTAAGAATTTGGTCGATAAATAGTTTATTTTTTCGGTTCAAAAAGGTGTTTTTTGGAATTTTGAAACGGGAATTGACTTAGGACACAATTAGCCCTCTATCCTGAAATATTCCAGACCTTCACCCACCACTCGCTGAACGTCAATTTTTGAAGTACAAACAAATTCACACAAGGCAAAGTCTTCTTCTGATACTTCGTAAATACCGAGGTTCTCCATTCGTTCGAGATCTTGTGCCATGATAGATTTCAGTAATTGTACGGGCATGATGTCCATCGGAAGTACTTTTTCATATTCGCCAGACATTACAAAAGCCCGTTCTTCACCGTGCGTATTTGTGGTTAGGTCGTACTTTTTCTTCGGGGTAATCCAAGAGAAAAAAGAACGGGAGAGACTCAATTTGTCTAAGCCGGGTAATAGCCAGCCGAAGAACTCGGGCTCTTTCCCTTCAGGAATTGCCGAGATTTGAGTTTCGTAAAAGGAAAGGAAATTATCTTCGTATGTGGTACGCCCTGTAAGAACATTCCCCTGAATAACACGTGTGTTATCCGTAAACGTGATTTTATCACCGATAATATCTTTTAGCGGTTGTCCCGTGAGGGCTTTTACGTAAGAGGGTTTTTGAGTTAAGCTGCCAGTAATCGCGATCGTACGTTCAGCTTGGTATTTACCGCTGCCAAATAGTCTTCCAATGATTACCACGTCTTGCGGGTTAACGTACCAAACTATTTCACCTTTTTTTATGCGATCAATGTGGTGAATTTGAATACCAACATTTCCTGCCGGATGTGGTCCGTTTATTTGGTGCGTTTTATCGGTAGAAATAGAATTTCCAATTAAATCTGCCTGACCTTCGGCAATACCGACGTTCAAATTCCCTGCTGCAAGTGTATTGAGTACGCTAAGTCCACGCTGAAAATTTTCTTTTTCGCTACCGATAATATAGTTGTTATCTGGGGCAAGCGGAGCGGAATCGAAGCAAGATACAAAGATGGATTTTGGCGGTTTTTCTGGGTCGGCGATGGTAGAGAAAGGTCGTTGACGAATATAAGACCAGCAGCCGCTTTCGAGCAACAATGCGGTTATATTTTCTTTCGTCAATGTCTTCGGAACGTCAAACGTCACGTAACGATTTTCTTTATCGGGCACAATACGTACTTCCAAAATAACGCGTTTTGCTCCTCGTACTATTTCTACTACTTCCCCACTAACTGGAGACGGGATTTTTATTTCCGGGCGATCTTTGTCGTAAAACAACGGCTGCCCCGCAAGCACCTCGTCTCCCTGCTTAGCAAGAAGTTTTGGTATCAGGGTTTTAAAATCAGGTGGTTGAATAGCAAATACGCTGGATATGGGTGCGTGAGCGGTTTCATTTGAAGCCTTTCCGACTAATTTAATATCAAATCCTTTACGGATATGAACTGCTTTGCCCATAATTTGTGGTTAGTTTTTGGTGAATGACCTGAATCTTGCCAAAAGTATATTTTTTAGATTAAATATCCAAACGTAGTGCCTTAGAAAAGCAATAGCTTTTCCCAAGTAATGCTCCTAACTACACCCGGCTCGCTTCACAATCTACTACCTTACCAATTCTACCCAACCCTTGAATGTGAATGTTTGGCTATCACGTGACAACTGCTCAAACTGCACCGAAATTTGGTAATAATAAGTACCCGAAGGTAAATCTTCGCCAGCGTTATTTTTCCCGTCCCAGTTTAATTCAGACCCTTTATTGTCATAGACCTTCGCTCCGTACCTATTATAAGCAACTATGCTAATTTCTTTCACAAAAGCAGGGCAGTTCATCGGTGAAAAAGTATCATTTACATTATCCCCGTTTGGACTAAAGATATTCGGGAATTTTATGTTCGTACAGTTATCTACGCAAAACGTAGCACTAGGC
>JANQUM010000240.1 GCA_030731175.1 Spirosomataceae bacterium | reverse complement strand
CATTGATCAAATAGATAAGAATAAAACAAGCGAAATGTTGAGTTGCTGAATTCGGACTGTACCGCACTTGATAAGAAGCAGAATGATCTCTAATTAGGGAGCGTGAATCTTTGCTACGTGCATAATTTGAGCTTCGTTTACTTTCTTTATAGCATAAAACCCCGACTCGTCTCTGAGTCGGGGTTTTGTATTGTCTTAGTAATCGTTCTTTAGAAGTTTCCGGAGCAGGTTAGTTATGCCGTACCAAAAGTTTCTTTGTCGCCGCTTTCTTACCATCCAAAACTAATTGGTACATATAAAAGCCATTATCTAAAGACTGTGTATCAATCCTTAATTTGCGGTCAAAATCGTTCATCTCGTAGGTGGCAATTTTGCGGGAGAAAGAATCGTATAAAATTATCTCTGCTTTTGCGTTTGAATCACGAATATCATAATCAAGCGTTGCCGAAGCATTAGCCGGATTAGGATAAATATTTGAAACGTGAATTTTATTGTTGCTGTATAGAGCGTCGTCGCTCGTTCCTTCCATCACATTTTTTGCTGTCGGAGTAGTGGTAGCAGCAGAACGATTTGAAAGCAATAACTGACGGTAGAACACATTGACCGCTAGCGATTTATTGTAATTAATTTCTTTCGGCAGGTTTGGGTTCGCAACGTACGCAGAAAGCGTTGTATTGCTTGAAGTTGCTACTTTAGGCTTTTCACCGATACGCAAACGCGACTTTTCGGCTACTTGTGCAGTAGTCACTGATGCTGTAAACAGCGTCAGGAGGCAAAGGCCGTATGTCAAAAAGCGTTTCCGCATGAGTAATAAAAGTAAAAAGTGTAACTATAAAAAACTCGATTTAGATTAAGACTTGTGCGACTTCCGCCGTTGCAACATCTTAGTGATATATTATATAGACGTAAAATAACACAAAAAGGTTGTATAAAAATACCAAATATTATAATAATTATATCGCTATGTCGTTTTCGCTTCCTGAAAACTACTTTTCGGGCGTTTCTCTAATAGAATTATAAGGTTCTTTAACATTTACATCAACAATATTCGAGCCAATTATTGACTCTTTCGAAGGTTTTTCATCAATTCGCCACGCAAAATTCGCCAGTTTCACATCGTTTCCTCCAATTTCTTTTGGAGGTATTAGCTTAGACTCCGGGCTTCCCATAAATACAATGCGTTGAACTTTACTCTGATTAAAACTCAACGCCATTTTACTGCAAACCACTTGATTCAGCCCAATCAATTTATTTTTTTCATCCACGGCAAAATAAATACTTTCGCCATTTCCGTCAACAAGCACTTTCTCGATTGCAGTAGAATCGTCAAAAACTGCCTGAATTTGCCTGCCTTTGATTTGATTAAAATTCTGTGCTGTGTCTTTAGAGATCACAAAGCTGCTACTTTTTAAGTACAAGTCTTTGATTTTGTCGTTTCGCAGGTACGCCACAATCGTATCGGCAAGCAGTTGATTTTCATTGCTCCACAAAATCGGTTTCTGAAAAAACGTAATTGTAGAATCTTTCATATCGTACCGCAGCGAGTCCGTCAAACTCTGAAAATCCGTCCGGAAAAGTTTCACGTTGCCGTCAGCAATAAGTAATTTTAGTTTCTTTTGACTCCTCAAAGAGTCCGTTTTTGCCGTATCAACCGGCATTTCAGCATTCAAATATTCGTAAGCATACATTGTATCGGCAGCCATGTAAAGCGTATCGCTTTTTTCAAAATTCCTCAGAATGCTGTTTCCCGTCACCTGCGTAAGTCCCGTTGCCCCGTTTCGCACAATACGGTCGCCGTTTATGCTCAAGTTATCTTTTAAGGATGTAAATTCTACCCGCCCAATAGCAAGCCCCGAATCCGTTCCCCGATTAAAAAAAAGCGTATCCGCCACGAGCGTATAATCTTCATTCACAAGCGTAGAACGCCCTTGAAAGTTAGTTTCTTCCGTTTCCAAGTTATACGTTCCGCTGCTGGCGTTCACCGTTCCGTCTTCGCTCACAACCTCGGTTTCGGTTAAAAATGTAGCAATTTTCGTATTAGAATCGTAGTCAAGTTTCTCCGTTTTTAAATCGTATTTTGGGTTGTTAATCGTGACATTTCCGTCGTAATTAAAAATTTTGGTTTGCGTATTGTACGTCCCTTTGTCGCTTTTTAAAATACTCGAATCCTGCCTAATCGTGCCACGAGTACTGTAAAACGCCTTGCTCGTATTCAAGTCGTAATTCATCTTGCGTGAAGTCACCGTCACCTCGTCATCGGTCAGCACAACTTTTCTGCCCAAAACCCGAGCAAAACGTGTATTTCCGTCGTAATAAAGCGTGTCGCCCGTAATTGTTAGCGTATCACCTTGATTGATCTTCACTTTTCCGTATGCTTCAATCAAATTTGTGGTCGAATTCTGAATCGCCGTATTGCAATAAAGCGTTGCTCCTCGGTGCTTGAAAATGACGTTCCCGTAAAAGCGAATCAACGTCAATTCATTATTAATTCCCACTAAACTATCCGCCCGAACAAGTTCAACATTAGATTTCAAACCCGTATCACGCACCGGGTTTAGCGGTTTCCCTTGCCCAAAAGCGGTAATTGCCGCCAAAACAAACCACACAACTAAATAGCGTGAGCGTTGATTAATGAGCGTTGGGCGTTGGAGATTGGGCATTCGTGCGTAATTTTATCTTTTGGCAAAGTTACGCAAAGCAATGCAATAACGATGGCGGGCTTAACATACATTAACGGGCTAATTATTTTGGGCGTTCCCCTGCGGGTCGGGCTTTCCGTTTCAATCTTTTTTATTTCGTACCTCATAAAAAAGGATTTCCACTCCAATCCCTAACGCGGCGGACGCACACTGCAAAATTATGCAAAACCAATTTCTACAACATATCATTTCTAAGCAACTTTTCAACGAAACCCACAAACTACTCGTTGCCGTCAGCGGTGGGAAAGATTCCATGGTTTTGTTGGATTTACTGCAAGCAGCAAATTTTCATATCGGCGTAGCACACGTAAATTTCCAACTACGCGACGCAGCATCTAACAGCGACGAAGTCTTCGTAAAAACCTACTGCGAAGAACGAAACATCCCGTATTTCACCACAAACTTTGAAACGAAAAAACACGCCGCCGCTAACGGGATTTCCACCCAAATGGCGGCACGTGAATTACGCTATAATTGGTTTGAAAAAGTACTTTCTGAAAACAACTTTGATTATTTATTAACCGCACACCACGCCAACGATAACGTAGAAACTGCCTTGCTAAACTTTACCCGTGGAACGGGCATTTCGGGGCTATCTGGCATTGCGACGAAGCGAAAGGCACTCGTTCGTCCATTGTTACATTTTACTCGTGAACAAATTGATACTTATGCTTTCGAGCAAAATATTAAGTGGCGAGAAGATGCCTCAAACGCTTCCACAGATTACGCCCGAAATATGATTCGGCATGACGTGATTCCAAAACTAAAAATACTTAATCCAAGCTTAGAAAGTACGTTTCAGCGTTCGGTAATTAGATTATCTGCCGCCGAATTTGCGTGGTTCGCTTTAATAGAATCAGTAAAAAAAGAAGTTTGGATTGAAGAGCAAAACGCCATTCAAATCAAAGCCGAAAAACTAAAATCGCATCCACACAATTTGGCAATTACGGAAGCACTTTTAAAGCCTTACGGTTTTACCTGGCAACAAGCCGAAGGTGCCCTTTCGGCGGCAAAATCAGCTCAGTTTCTAACCGAAACCCACACGCTCTATATTGACCGAGAGGATTGGTTTTTAGCGACGAATGAATCTCTGAAACCCGTTGATTTTACCGTGAAAGATATTTCGAAAAGTATCATTATAAATGGGAAAGAGTTTCGCTTTGAAATCATTCATTCACTCCCCGAAAAGCAAGATTTACAAAATCCGCATTTTGCGTTTTTGGATTACGAGAAACTGCAATTTCCATTAACCGTCCGAACGTGGCAAGAAGGTGATAAATTTCAGCCGTTCGGCATGAAAGGAAGCAAACTACTAAGCGATTTTTTCATTGACCTAAAAATGCCGATTCACGCAAAGCAGCAGCAACTTTTACTTACTGATAGTCAGCATATTGCGTGGGTTATCAAGCAGCGAGTAAGTGGTTTTTTTGCAGTAGATTCAACTACAAAGAAACTACTAAAAGTTACCGTGAATAATAAAACTAAGTGATTACGCCGATCATATATAAAATAACCGCAAGCACGAAAAGATTTTAGACTTCTTGAAGTTTTTATCCCCAGTCTACGCTATTTCAAAACAATGTTTGTCGCGTTTTCAGGAACTACTACCCTCCTACTCGACTGCGAAAGATACGACGCTCCGTAATAAATTTCCTTGATTACTTTTTTACCGTTTAATTCATAAGAGATTTGGGTTGTTGTTGGTTTTGGTTCGATAATTTTGCCTTTGAGTGCGGTTCCGAAAAGTTTGGCTACCCCCCTATTTTGAGAAGCAAGCACTTTCACTTCGCCCGACAAATCAACCAGTTTGACTAATGCTTTAGCATCGCCCGTTACCGCAAAACCCGTATTTAGTTTTGGCGTGAAATTTCCTTTACCATCGCCCAATAGCAATAAGCCGTTACTGGCATCGTAACGCCCCACGAATAATTCGTTACCAAAATTATTTCCAACCAGTAAAGCATCTAAATTGCCGTCGCTATCAAAATCCTCGATAACCGTTCCGTTTATCGGAGCAAATTGAGCGTAAACTGGTAACGGTTTTAACTTGAATTTACCATTCCCGAGGTTCTCAACGTACACGGACGTACTATAATTTAGTGTAAATTCAGTTGCCAATTTCCGTTTATCATCATCGAATATATTTTCAAAAGTGGCGGTGGCGTATTCGTTAAATGTTGTGTATCGCCCTTGCATTATTGGTAATTGCTTTCCCATATCGTCTTTAGCGTTGTAGGGTGCAAAAACCAGTTTTTTATCGGTGTTTGATTTGGGCAAATAAATAAACGGAATGGCATCGTAGTTGCCGTTCCCGTCAAAATCTCCCGCTAATATTTTGGCGGGAAACTCCTCATTTCCTTTAAATCGAGCGTTTAGACCTACGTTTCCGACAATGTAATCTACGTCACCGTCGCCATCAAAATCGCCGCCGTTGATGCTATTCCACAG
>JANQUM010000239.1:3085-5148 GCA_030731175.1 Spirosomataceae bacterium | reverse complement strand
CCGATGTACTGCTCTTCATCGTTATTATTATCGTAGCCAATCGGCAGATATAAGTCTTCTGAGTGAGCTTCAGTATTATAGTAATCATCAGAATCACAGGTCATGCCACCGAGGTTTACCTTTGCGTAGGGCTGATCCCAATTATTGATGGGCAGCATGATGTATTTCTGCCCAATTCCCCAAGAATCAGGAATCTGCGTAATGAAAGAGCCATCTACCATATACCACAGCTCGCGGTCGTTTTGTTGCTTTTTGTCGATTACTTTATAAATCGTTGCCCCACTTTCTCCTACGGTATAACTACCAAATTCTGTAAAAATATTGGGCACTTCCACGCCGTTTTTATTACAAATCCACTGAATGTTTTCGATAATTTCGTCCACCATTTTTTGGTAATCGTAATCAAATACAACTGACTTTTGAATCGGTAATCCGCCGCCAATATCAATAGAGTCCAATTCAGGGCAGATTTTCTTCATTTCGCAGTATTTAAACATAAAGCGAGTAAGCTCTGACCAATAATATGCGTCGTCCCGAATTCCCGAATTGATGAAAAAGTGCAACATTTTCAGCTTAAAGCGAGGGTCAGGCTTGATTTTTTCTAAGTAAAGTTTTTCTACATCGTTGTAACGAATGCCCAAACGGGAAGTATAAAAAGCAAAATTCGGCTCTTCATCGGTTGCAATTCTGATTCCTACTTCAATGTCGTCGTGCGTTGCGTGCTCGAGGTAATAGTCTATTTCCCGAAGGTTATCGAGAATCGGTATAATGTTAAAATCTTCGTTGATAAATTCGGTTATTGAACGTAAATAATCGGGGCGTTTGTGCCCGTTACAGAGGATGAACGTGTTTTTATCGAGTTTCCCCTTTTCGTACATCCGTCGCACAATCGGCATGTCAAACGACGACGACGTTTCGATATGTGCGTTTGATTTCAACGTTTGGTCCAACACGAAATTAAAGTGTGAAGACTTCGTGCAATAGCAATACGTGTATGAACCTTTATAATTGTATTTTTTCATGGCGTTCTTAAACAGCAATCGGGCGTGTTCAATATGCTCATTAATTTTAGGCAAGTACGTTATCTTCAGCGGCGTTCCGTATTTTTTCACGATGTCAATCATCGGAACGTTGTTAAAAAGCAAATTATGATTTTTATCCACCCCAAATTCACGGGTCGGGAACTCATAAGTTTGCTGAATTAAATCAATGTATCTTTTCATTCTACGTAACTCTGCTTAAAATAGCGATGATAAAAGTGATTACTAAAACGATGCAAAATTGCTATAATTTCGACAACTTTGCAATATTAACAACTAACGGGTTGTAGCTGTTCGCAGATTCGCCGGTTTTCTGACAATAGAAATAAAATAAATGGATTCATCAATCAAACGTGTACATTTTATAGCCGTTGGCGGTGCCATCATGCACAATTTAGCCCTAGCTCTGCACAAAAAGGGACTCATAGTAAGCGGATCAGACGACGAAATCTACGATCCCGCAAAATCACGGTTATCTTCCGCCGGAATTTTACCGATCGAAAACGGCTGGCATACGGAAAAAATAACCAATGATTTAGATGCAATCATCTTAGGAATGCACGCCAAGATTGATAATCCTGAACTATTGAAAGCTCAAGAATTAGGAGTGCCGATATATTCGTTTCCTGAGTTTGTTTTCGAGCAGTGTAAAGAAAAACAACGCATAGTGATTGCGGGAAGTCACGGCAAAACGACGATAACTTCGATGATTTTGCACGTTTTGAAGTTTCATAACCGCAAATTTGATTACCTCGTGGGTGCTCAAATAGAAGGTTTTGACCTAATGGTGCAACTCACCGAAGACGCCCCCACTATCATTATGGAAGGCGACGAATACCTCGCCTCGGCACTTGACCGCCGCTCGAAATTCTTATCATACGATGCTCATATTGCCTTGATCAGCGGAGTGGAATGGGATCATTTCAACGTTTTCCCTACGTATGAATCTTACGTAAAATCATTTGAAGAATTAGCCGATAATTTACCTAAGGCGGGAAGTTTGATTTACGATGAAACAGACGA
>JANQUM010000239.1:0-3075 GCA_030731175.1 Spirosomataceae bacterium | reverse complement strand
TTGAGAAAATAATTGCGGCAAAGCAACGAGAAGACGTAAATACGATACCGTACAACGCTCATCCGCACGTAATTAAAAACGGGAAAGTATTTTTGATTGCCGACGAAAAAGAAATTCCGTTGGAAATTTTCGGTTCGCACAACATGAAAAACCTCATGGGTGCGAAAGAAGTATTATCAAAAATAGGCATTTCAGATGAGATGTTTTACGAAGCAATTCAATCCTTTAAAGGTGCGAGTAAACGACTCGAAACGCTCGAACAAAATCAAAATACACTGATTTTACGGGATTTTGCCCACGCTCCTTCCAAGGTTAAAGCAACGGTAGAAGCCACGAAATCGCTATTTCCGGAACGGAAACTGGTAGCGTGTTACGAACTGCACACATTCAGTAGTTTGAACAAGGAATTTCTGCCACAATACGACGGGGCTATGAACAACGCCGATTTAGCTGTTGTTTTTTACAGTCCGCACACGCTTGAAATGAAGAAAATGCCCGCCATATCTCCCGAGGAGATTAAAGCCGCATTCAACAACGAAGCAATAGAAATTTTCACGGATAAAACCGAACTCGAAACGTTCTTAAAATCCCAAAACTGGTACCAATCAAATTTATTATTGATGACTTCTGGAACGTTTGGCGGAATGAATTTTAACGACTTTGGCAGTGAAATTGCGGCTCTAAAAGTGGAGAAAGTTGAAAGAGAAATAACGCCAAAAGCGAAGGAGAAAAAGAAGTGGAAGTTATTTGGGAAGAAGAAATAGAGGTTCAAAACACCGTCATCAGCAACCAAACAATCAGAAAAGCACTTCCGCCCAAAATTGCCGAGGCTGCTGAGTGTAGTTTATAACCTTGCTTTACATCCATACCCGACAATTGGGTCACGACCCAAAAGAAGCTGTCGTTCACGTGAGAAATGACCGCCGCTCCCGCTCCAATTACGAGCGTAGTTAAAGCAAGGTCATTCGCCGATACAATTCCGAGTTCAGAAGTAAGAGGAGCAATAATCGAAGCCGTGGTTATCATCGCTACGGTGGATGAACCTTGAGCCGTTTTTATAGCGGCGGCAAGTAAAAAAGGCAAGAAAATAACGATACCTGCAATACTGAGGTTTTCGCTGATGAAATCCGCCAAACCCGCATTTTGGAGCACCTTCCCGAATACGCCACCCGCTCCGGTAATCATAATAATGGTGGCGGCATCAAGAATTGCTTTTCCCACCCAACCTTTATCAGAAAGTAATGCTTTATCAAGTTTTTTTGGTAAAAGTAGGGCAAAGCCAAAACCAATTAGTAAAGCAATAACTGGTTCGCCAACAAAGTTAATTACGGAATTAACTCGCTCATTTTCAATCAATTGCAAGTAATCGTTGAAAGATTTTACGACAATTAAAAGCAACGGAACGATAATTGGTAAAACCGATTTCAGAAATGAAGGTGACAGCAAAACATTTTCGGCAAATTTCTCCGAATTTTCTGAAACATCGGGTTCAATCCAAATCTTATCTCCCATTTTTTTGGCGTACCAAACGCAAGGAATTAACGATAAAAAGCTGACCATAAATCCCCACAAAATTACCAGTCCTAAATCTGCCCCCAAAATACTTGCCGTGGCAATTGGCCCGGGCGTAGGCGGAACCATAACGTGCGTTGCCATTAGCCCCATGCTGAGTGCAACCGCCGTAACAGCCATCGACATTCCTGCTTTTTTGGTCAACGCTTTATTTAACGGAGTGAGAATCACGAAGCCACTATCTGCGAAAACGGGGATTGAAACAACGTATCCTATAAGTGCCATTGCCCAATGAACATTTTTTTCTCCAAGCCACTTCAATAGTCTATTTGCTAACCGATACGCACCCCCCGAATTTTCGAGAAACGTGCCAATCATAACCCCCAACAGTATCACTAAACCAATGCTGCCCAGCGTTTTACCGAAACCATCGTTTATGGAAGTGATGATTAATTCGAGGGGCATTCCCGAAACAATGCCAAAAAGTATGGCGGTAATTAACAACGATAAAAACGGGTGTATGCTCAACTTTGTAGTGAGAACTACAATCAAAACTACGGCAAAGAATAAGTAGATTATCAGCATTGGCGGTTGGGTTTAGTAGTTTCTACTCCTGCACTTCCATTTCTACTCTTCGGTTCAGTCGGCGAGTTTGTTCTTCGGTATTACTAGCAATCGGGCGGAGGTTACCGTAGCCTTTCGTTGAAATTCGTTCATTACTAATACCGTTTTCAACCAAAAAAGCTTTGACGTTTTCAGCACGCTCACGAGAAAGTTTGAGGTTTAGGTCGAAATCTCCTTGATTATCCGTGTGACCCGATAGGGTGATATGTACGTGTTGGTTTTCTGTTAAATAATCTCGCAGCGATTCCATTTCAGGAATAGATTCAGGCAAAAGCTGTGCTTCGCTTTGTACAAAATAGAGCCGTTTGAGGGTAATTTTTTTATTTGTATCCGTTGGTTTTTCAAATTCTTCTTCAATCACAAATGGCTCAAATAATAGTTTTGCCTTTTCTTCGTCAATGAAAAAATTGTAGATTTTTATCATCGCAACAGCTCCGCTGGTGGTTTCAGCATCGTCTTTTGTAAAAAAGATAAACTGAGCGTTGGGCTCAATTGCGAGCTGATCTTGCGAATCAATAAAAGTTGATTGAATTTTCCCATCAAGAAAAATATTTACGCGTTTCGTGGTGAAGTCGCGGGTAGTCACCAAATGAACGTACTCACCTTGCCTTGCAGTAGAGCGTTCGCCGATTATCATTCCATACATCAGTAAGTCGGCGTTATCATACCGGAAATACATTTCGACCGCGTACGAGCCTAGGATAAAATTTTTGATGTTTGAATAGTCAAATACGACGCCCGAACTTTTCGGAAACATATAAACCTGCCGCGGCGTTTGCCCCAGTTTTGGCACAACTTCGGTTAAATAATTACCCCGCTGACCGGTAATAGACAACGGCGGGTATTTAACAGCAAATTCTTGCAAATTATTATAGAAATAATACGATGCCACCTCTTGAGCCACGGCAATTTGCAACGAAAAAAGAAAAAGCGAAACGA
>JANQUM010000238.1 GCA_030731175.1 Spirosomataceae bacterium | reverse complement strand
CCTTTTGAGGTGGAGGCGTTGTTTTTTCATCGAAACTGGAGTTCCCCCCTTGGGGGTTAGGGGGCTGTTTTATCAAAACCCCTACCGCTTCCCCGTCTTTCACCAAAATCTCATTCACCTTCGTGTTAAAATGAAATTTCACACCCAAATCTTCGGCGAGTTTTACAAGGCTTAGGGTAATATCGTACATTCCGTTTTTTGGAAAAAACGCCCCGACGTTGTATTCCAAGTGCGGAATAATGCCCATTGTTGCGGGAGTTTGGTACGGATCAGAGCCGTTGTAAGTGGCGTAACGGTTGAATAGTTGTACGGTTTTTTCTTGTTCAAATTGCTTTTCGTTCGCATCATTCAGCGTTCCGAAAATGCCCATTTTGTGCATATTGGCGTAACCCCGAAGTGCTTTTTTAGATGTCCAGGTTGAAAGCTTATTTAGTGAATCTTCGAGGAATAATCCGCTCAGTACTTCGTATTTTAACTCGCTGTCTTTGAGGTAATTGGTGATATTTTCGGCTGGTTCGTTGAGCGTTTTTTCGGCTTCTTTGGCAAACTTTTCGGGCGTTGCGTCGGCGGTGAAATGCGTTCCGTCTTCCCAAAAGTAACGGCAGACTTCGTCGAGTTTTAAATACTCAAAATAGTCTTTCGAATTTTTGCCCGATAGCTCGAAGAGTTCGTCCACAAACTGCGGCATCGTGAATAGTGAAGGCCCGGCGTCAAAACGGTAACCTTTCGTTTCGATTTGACTTAGTTTTCCTCCGGGATAACTATTCGCTTCAAATACTTCTACGGCGTAGCCTTTATTTGCCAAACGGATTGCCGTGGCAATTCCCCCAATTCCCGCACCAATGACGCAGGCTGTTTTTTTATTATTCAATTGCTTCGTTCATTTCTTCGCTAATAAAACTATTTGGGATGGAATTGTTCACGGAAATGAAATATTTAGCCACTCAGCCATAAAAAAATAAGAAAGCGTTTACCTTCATATTATGGAAAGAATAGATTATAAATCGCTAGGTCACAATCAGAAGAAAATATTTAATATTCAAAAAATTTCTTCCGTATTGGCAGACTATGGTTTTGAAATAACCAGATGTGATTATAAAAGCGACGGATTCGATTTTATCGCTCAACATTTTCATAACTCAACAGCATATAAGGCTGTAATGAGAACAAGATTACGATTTGAGAAAAGATATTCTAATAAAGGATTACATCTCTGTTTTCAGTATCATAATATATGGTATATGTACGACCATGATGAATTATTTGACAAAGTGATTCAAACCGGAATTATTAAAGATACTGATTCGTGGGAGGTTGTTGGCAATTATAATTTCCCCAAAATATCGCCAGCCTTATTAGAAACTTTGGAGAAGTACAAGCTGTCAAGTCGATAAAGCCAGTAAGATTATTTCTCAATAAACCGCTTCCTGAATCTTCCCGGCGATGCTGTAAACTTGCAGTTCGCTCAGTTTGGCGTCGTATTTGGCTCGGTTTTGGGCGGTGAGGGCGTTGATTAAATTAGATTGTGCCTGCCGAAATTCGATATTGGTAATTTGCCGTAAACGGTATTTTTCTTCAGACCGCTCAAAGTTAAACCGACTCGTAATTACGTTTTGTTCCAACGCCCGCCACACTACTAAACGGTTGCGGTAGTCGCTCCACGCGTTTTCAAAATCACGCAGAATTTGTTCGTAAACGAGGTCGTAATTCAGGCCTTGGTTCAGTCGGTTTATTTTGGCGTTTTGCTCTTGTACTTTCCTTCTTCCTCCGTCAAAAGCCGCCCAGCTTACGCTCAAACCTCCGGTCAGACCGTTTGAATTTACCCGATCCAAAAAGGAAGCGGGGTTGTTTTTTGAGCGGTTCAAGCCGTAATCGGCGTTTAAACTAACTGTTGGCAGTTTAGAGGTCATGGTTAGGCGTTCGTCTATTTCGCTCAACGCAATATTTGATGCAGCCAATTGTAAGTTGACATTAGTGGCTTTCAGCCCTTCAATATAATCTTCTTTGGCAATGAGCGGGGCAAAAATCACGTTGGTTTCAACTTCAAAATTTTCGGATAAACGGCTGTTCAGAATAAATTCTAAATTATTGCGGGCGTTTGTAAGCAATAGGTTTTGATTCAGAATTGCGATGCTATCGGTATTTACATCTACTTCGGCGTTTGAAACGTCAAGCGACGTTACCGTTCCGTAAGTAAACGAAAACTTGGCACGTTCTAAGCGGTCTTTTGAGATGCTGAGTATTTCCACCAAATTATCGTAATCTACTTCCAATCGTGCTATTTCGTAGTATGCCTGAAAGAGTTGCAGCAAGATATTTTCTAACGCAAGTCGGGCGTTTAGTTGCGAAACCGAAACGGATGTTTGGTTGCGTTCTAAGTTAAATTGGCGGTTAAAACCGTCAAATAACACGTAGTTGGCACTTGCCGAGACGCTTTCGCTATTTGAAGGGGCAAAGAGGAGCGAAACCTCCCGCCCGTCCTGAAAAATGGCTTTAGAGTTATCAAGGTTGTAATTTGCCCCGCCGTTTACGGTCACGGTTGGGTTGAAACCGAGGTTTTCTTTCGTGGCGTTTCCTTCGGCAATGCGGATATTGTTCTCCGCAATTTTGATGTTGAAATTCTTTTTCAACGCCAATTGTACGGCTGCTTCTTTGGTCAGTAAATCTTGCGATTGACCTTCAAAAACAACGAAAAGAGTGATTAAAACAAGGAAAAACTTTTTAGACATGAATCTCGGTATTTTGTTCGATAACGGCACGTTCAACTTCTTCTTTCGTAACTTTTTTACCTGTAATCAGCCATTTTACGCTTACTTTCAGGCTATTGCTCGACGATAAAAGAATGGGCAGAAATAACAACGTCAAAACGGTGGCAATGGCAATTCCGTAGGCAATGCTGATTGCCATCGGGATTAGGAATTGTGCCTGTCGGCTGGTTTCTAAAATCAAGGGGGCAAGACCCGCCACGGTGGTCAGCGAGGTCAGGAAAATTGCCCGAAAACGGGAGCTTCCGGCTTCAATCAGGGCTTCATCAAACGGCATTCCTTCCCGCAAAAAACTGTTGAATTTGCCGATGAGCACCAGCCCGTCGTTGACCATGATTCCGATTAGGGCAATAATTCCGAGCATGGATAAAATATTGATCGGGAAATCGTGAATCCAGTGTCCCCACGCAATACCGATGAGGCTCAATGGAATCATGAGCATCAGCAAAAGTGGCTGCCCGTAAGAGCGGAACGTGAACGCGATGGTGGCGTACATCAAAAACAGGATTATGGGAATGATAAGTGCGGCGGAAGCGGCGAGCTTGTTTGACTCCCGGTTTTGCCCTTCGTAGAGTGCCGTTACGCTCGGATATTTGGCGAGTATTTCGGGAATTACGTTTTCTTGTAAATCAGCGAGAATATCAGTGGCGGAGGCTTTTGCGTCTTTTAAATCAGCAGAAATTTGAATTTCCCGCCGCCCGTCGAGGTGGTTAATCGCTACCTCACCGCGTTCAATTGTGTAGGTCGCAATTTCACGGAAAGGGACTAGGTCTCCCGCCGGCGTACGGATTTTCATCTCGTCAAGATTATTTATACTCGACCGATTTTGCAGGTCATAACGTACCCAAACCTTTATTTCGTCTTGTCCTCGTTGGAAACGTTGAGCCTGCGAGCCGAAGAAAGCACTCCGCACCTGTGCCATTACGTTTTGGGTATTGAAACCCAACGGGAAAGCACTTTCTCTTAATTTTATCTTGATTTCTTTGATACCTTTCGGGTCATTGTCCGATACATCTTTCAATGTCGGATTGTTCCTCATTGCTTCCTTTAGTTCGTCTTTTGCACCTTTTAATTCTGCAATTTTATTCCCTAATAAAGAAACTGAAACGGGACTGCCGCCGAAGTTTCCGCCCGAACCAAAAGTGAGCGATTCCGTTCCGTAAATTGGCCCGACGGCATCCCGAATGGCGTTGGTAATATCAGTAGATGACGATAAACGAGATTCGCCGGGAAGAAGGTTAATGCTCAAGCCGCCGTTTGCTGAACCAGGGCCGATGCGTTTGATTACATTTTCAAAAACTTGCTCGCCCGTGCCTTGTTCTTTCGTAAAGACTTCGTTTACTTCCCACGCTTTTTCTTCGATAAACGTTAGGATAGAATCTGTAAGGGCAACGTTTGTGCCTTCTTCCATTTTTAGTTGAATACTCACTCTGTCAGAGGCAATGTTCGGGAAGAAAGTCGTGCGGATGATGCCGCCGCTGATAGACCCGGTGGTCAAAAGCAACAACCCGATGAAGAACGTTGCGGTCAGGAACTTGTATTTGATTCCGAACGTAAGGGCGGGCATATAGAGCCTGTTTTTTAGGAAATTGATGAACGCATCGCCGTATTTATTAATATCCCGAAGTTTAGAAAATACTAAAGCAATTCCTTTTTTCGGAACGCCTTTTTTCTGTTTTTCTAACGCTTTAGAATGGGCAAGGTGAGCCGGAAGAATTATCAATGCTTCAACTAATGAAACTGTTAAAGTAAGGATAACGATGATGGAAACTTCGCCGAAAAATTCGCCGATGCGACTATCGAGAAACAAGAACGTGCTGAAAGCAAGTAATGTCGTGATAATTGCCGAAACAATGGGCGGAAGTACTTCGAGCGTACCGTCAATAGCAGCATCTACTTTGCTTTTTCCCCGCTCGTAATGCTCGTAAATATTTTCTGCGATAACGATTCCGTCATCCACCAAAATTCCGATTACGATAATCATCCCGAAGAGTGAAAGTACATTAATTGTTACGTTGAAAAACGTGGCAAAAATGAACATTCCTAAAAACGAAATCGGAAGCCCCGCCGCCACCCAGAAAGCAAGGCGGGTGTTGAGAAAAATCGAAAGAAAAACGAGCACCAAAAGCATTCCGATGGCGGCGTTTTCGGCGAGTAACTGCGTGCGTTGATTCAGGGTAATGGAAGCATCCGAAAGGATTGAAAGCTGCACATTGTCGCTGTTCAAATTGAAATCTTCGATGTACGCTTTTATTTTATCTGCCGAGGAAATCAGGTCTTCGTCGTTGGTATTACTGATGGCGATATTTACCGATAATTCGCCGTTGTAGTAACTGGCGTTAGGGGTTTCGGAGAAACGATCCCGCACATCGGCAACTTCCCGCAG
>JANQUM010000237.1 GCA_030731175.1 Spirosomataceae bacterium | reverse complement strand
CGCCGAAGAAGTACTTGAAATTGCGTTATTAGAAAACAAAGTCGAAAACCCAATTAAGTTTGTTCTTCCAGATCCTTCGGAAAAGAAAGTTACTGATAATTAATACTAACGGTCGCTGAGATATTTTCAGCGACCGTTATAGTTTCACACTAAGTACCGTTCTTCGTCAACTTTCAATATTTCTGCGTTTCTAAGAACTTCAGGAATACCGAAGGCTTTTGTGTAAGCAGCGGCGTCAGGTCTGACAGTACGGTAGCACTTCACCAGCACTTTTCTGATCGCCTTTGACTTATCTCCGTTTATAAAATCGTTTTCTAAAAACCAGCCCTTATCTCTATTTATAGCGTCTAACGCATAAATCTGCTGCATTAATCGCAAGGCTTCTTTCTCTGATGATTCCTCCATTTTTGCTAAATGTTTCACAAATTCATCGTTGATAAACCGTTCTACGTTTGCGTTGGCTAACGCTATCATGTGGGTTTGCGTCCTTAAAAATATCTCGCTGGCGTTCAATTTTTTCTTGATGAAACTCCGCATTCTGTCTGACAGCGTGAAAAGTAATTTCTCTTCCCGAAAAGCCAACGCTTGTTGATGAAACTCTTCGCTCAGTAAATGCTCGGCGTTTGAGTTTCGGATTGCGATCGGATTGGTATCTACCCAAGCGGTTGTCACCCTTTTTAAGATATGCTTCGCGATTGCCATGTAACCGCCGTCGTTAAATTCTTGCTTAAATTCAGTCAGCACAGATTTCGCCACTAATTGCATCAAAACGTGGTTATCTCCTTCAAATGTGGTAAAAATATCGGTGTCGGCTTTTAGGTCAGGAATCTCATTTTCGGCCAAATAACCTTTTCCGCCGCATGCTTCACGGCATTCCTGAATGGTATCAGTTGCGTGCCAGGATGCGTAACTTTTCAAGCCGGCTGCAAGTGCTTCTACTTCTCTTTTATCCTCTAATTCGGCACTTTCTACAAATTTTTCTCGTAGTGTTTCCAAAGCAAAAGTCAAGGCGTAGCTCTTCGCAAGTAACGGAAAGAGGCGTTCTTGATGGGTTGGGTAGTCCAGAATAAGTGTTTCTTTTTCATCGCTTAGGGTTTTAAATTGCCTTCTTTTTAAAGCGTAATTTATGGCGATGTCAAGGGCTTTTTTGGCGGCGGTATTCGAAGCCATCGCCACCGAGACACGACCGCCAACTAAGGCCCCGAGCATCGTAAAAAAGCGTTTTGAAGGATTTTCTATCGGACTCGAATAATTTCCCGATTCGTCAACATCGCCGTAACGGTTCAGTAAGTTTTTGACGGGAACACGTACGTTGTCGAACCAAATTCTGCCGTTATCAACGCCGTTCAGTCCCATTTTGTAGCCGTTATCGAGTACTTTTATACCAGGTAGTTCTTCATGATTTTCGTCACGAAGTGGCACAAGTACCGCGTGAATGCCGTGATTTTCGCCGTTCACAATTAACTGGCAAAAAACCGCCGCCATTTTACTGTGCATCGCATTTCCGATATATTCTTTACCCGCTTTTTGCGTTGGCGAATGAATGATTAATTCACGACTTTCGTGGTCATAAGTCGCGGTAGTTTCCAAATCCCGCACGTTTGAACCGTGACCGGTTTCGGTCATTGCGAAACACCCCGCTAAGTCCATTTTGCCGAGAGCTTCCAAATACGTTTTGTGGTGATAAGCAGTTCCTAATTGAAAAACTGCACCGCCGAAGAGTCCGTATTGAACGCCAAATTTTATTAGTAAACTTAGATTTCCCATCGCCAATGTTTCAAAGATAGCGGTACTTCCCCCCGTTGAATTATTTCCGCCGTGTTCTGTCGGGTAGGCGTACGCACCAAATCCCTGATTTCCTAACTCTCGGCATTGGTCGAGAATCAACAGCCGTAGTTTGTCTTTATCCCGAAGGTCGGTTGGTACTCGAAAGATTTCGTCTTTCAAAACTTGTTTAGTTCGGTTTTTCAAATCCGCCAAAGGGCCATCAAGCTCGGCTTGAAGTTTGTTACTATCAAACGCTGGACTTTCGTTAATTTCAACTTTGTTTTCTGGAAAAATGGCGTTGTAAAAGGAAACTTTCGAGTATGAATTATTCACCCCAAGTAGTTGCTCTAATTGTTTTATAGACGCCTTTACTTCCAGACTTTGAAATACATTTTCAGCGTTTGCCGAAGTAGCCTTGCTCGACATCTTTACACCAAGCTCTACTAAGTTTTGCCGCTCAGAAATAGACAACGATTTACCATGTTCGGCAATAGTACTTGCCCATTGCGTAAAAGTTTCCTCATCTGGCGGATTTCGTTGATCGGTCCAAGAAATGAGCAATAATTTGTCTTCCTGCGTTAATTGAGGGGCTTTCTGAATGTGCGTTCTGATTTGCTGCATTTCAGAAGGGCTCAAAACCGAATCTGACCAACCGATATAAAAAATGGGTAACACACTCAATACTCCTGGTGAATAATTCATAACAATTTCCTTAAAGTTTACGTCTTAATTAACTTTGTTTGCCGAACCATTTATTTCTATACAGAAATAATCACGGTATAGAATAAACGTTATTATAGCGGCATTTGTTAATTACCAAACTGAAAATGTGAATGATTTTTAAAAAAATAGTACCATTTATTTTGATCGGCTTCGGGATCTGGTCTTGCAGTAACGCGAGCGAAGACTACGTGCCAAAACCGAAAGGTTTTAACCGTATATTATTACCCGAAGTCAGTTATACTCAACTTGAAGAGGGTCATCCTTATACGTTTGAAGTTTCAAAAGCCGCAATTGTTCAGCCAGATACTTTCGGTAAATCAGAACCGCATTGGATAGTACTGTACTATCCCGAAATAAACGGGCGTATTCAGTTGACCTACAAGCCTTTAAACGGAAATTTGGTTAAACTTCAAGAACATATTGAGGATGCTTTTCGGCTTGCAGCGAAGCATCAAGTAAAAGCGACTTCGCAGGAAGAGCAGCTAATTCAATTAAAAAACGGCAAAAAAGCTGTCATTATTCAATTAGAAGGGGAGGTGCCGAGCCACTTTCAATTTTACACAACTGACACATTAAGCCATTACCTTCGGGGAGCAGTTTACCTTGAAACGGCAACGCAAAACGATTCGCTCAGACCAGTAATTGACTACCTGAAAGCAGAGAGCCGCCACCTGCTCGAAACGTTGCGTTGGAAGTAGCGGGATTAATCCCTATTTTTGAATTTTAGAAGCTACCAAATTTAAAAATGAACGGTTGGACTAAAGTATTTGAATCACCAAATCAGATTTATACCGAACTGGTTAAAAACGAAATTATTTCCAACGAAATTAACGCCGTTGTACTCAGTAAGCAAGACAGCTCATATTTGTTAGGCTTTTTTGAAATATATGTACCCATCGAAAATGCCGAAATTGCCCGTCTGATTGCGGAATTATTTAATAAAAATGAGTCGGAAGAAAAAACTGAATGAATATTCAAATTTAACACAACGTATAGTCGCTGCCTTGATAGGCGTGCCTTTTATATTGTTTTGTATCCTTTATAATGACGTTACATTTTGGCTGGTTTTTCTCACGATTTCCATCCTGACTCAATACGAATTTTATAAGCTATTGCGGCTCGACAGAAACCTGCCTCTTGCCGCTTGGGGAACCTTTTGCGGGAGTTTACTCAACCTTTTGACGTACTTCATCGAAAAAAGTATTCTCCCTTTTAACTATTATTATATTATCATACCGTTACTTACGTTTACTTTTTTCATAAAATTGTACCGGAAAGATGATTTGCAGCCTTTTGCCAATTTAGGGTACACTTTTTTGGGAATTATATACGTAGCTGTGCCTTTTGCGTTAGTAAACGAGCTAATCATCACTGCCGACGGCTACCGCCCGCAAGTAATGATTGGTATTCTGTTAATGCTTTGGGGTAACGACAGCGGAGCATATTTTGCGGGGAAGTCATTGGGTAAAAGAAAACTTTTTGAACGTATTTCACCCAAGAAAACATGGGAAGGCTTTTTCGGTGGGTTGCTTGCTTCGGTGGTCGTGGCGTATTTATGCTCCGTATTCTTTGACGACCTCAGCGTATTAGAATGGTTAATAATGGCAATAATAATGTCTGTAACCGGAACGTTAGGAGATTTGGTGGAGTCGCTGTTTAAAAGAAGTATTTCCATCAAGGATTAAGGTATTATTATTCCTGGACACGGCGGTTTTCTGGATCGTTTTGACGGATTGCTATTATCAATGCCGTTTATCGTAACTTTCTTGAAGATTTTTGGTTAAAAAACTAAGAATAAAACATTATGAAAAACTTTAAATATAACTTTTCAAACTTCCTGTTTATCTCATTGTTGGTTACTGTTTTTGTGGGAATTTCCGCAACAGAAACCAAGGCTCAGGGAGAAGACAAATACATTCAATTTTCGGGATTTGTGATTGATAGCAAATCGGAAGAGGCACTTCCGGGTGCATATATCACTATTGAAAATGCTGGACGCGGCGTAATTAGTAATTCGCGGGGCTATTTTATCCTGAACGTTTTCCCAGGCGATAGTATCGTATTTCGCTATTTGGGTTTCTCAAAGCAATACCACGTAATCCCTTCATCGGCGGGTTTAAATTATTCAGCGGTAGTAGAATTGCAGGAAGATGCAAAAGTATTGAAAGAGGTACGGGTATATCCGTTCCGAACCGAAGAAGAATTTAAGGATGCCCTCATTGCAATGGAACTTCCCGACGAAAGGGAAAGGCAAATTTTGCGGGAAACATTTAGCCAAGATAACATTAATCGCCTTGTGGCAATGCAGGCAATGTCTGCCGACGGTAATTACCGTTTTGCAATGGATCAGCAACTTCAGCAAATCACAAGCCGGGGGCAAATGACTATGAACCCGTTATTTAATGTAGGGGCTTGGGCAAACTTTATACAAACTATAAAATCGGGTTCATTACAGGAAGGACTCAAAGACCAATCTTGGAAAAGCAAATACGAAAACGTTCCCCGGGAACCAGGAAGCCGTGATGCGATTTTTAGGAGCGGAGGAAATTAAAACCGTTTCCACACCCTTACGTGAGTTTGGGAAACAGATATTTTGAGCAAAGAGTTAGAAAGTAGGAACTTGCTTCGCCGAATTATCATTCCGAAAAACCCAAAAACCCAAAAACCCAAAAACCCAAAAAACCAAAAAACCAAAAACCC
>JANQUM010000236.1 GCA_030731175.1 Spirosomataceae bacterium | reverse complement strand
CTATTTACTCGCTTTCAATCGGTGCTATTTTGTTTATTATCTCAGATTCGCTTATCGCGGTAAATAAATTCACGACACCCATTCCCTACCCTACGTTACTGATAATGAGCACTTACGGCATAGGTCAGTTTCTGATAACGAAGGGTTATCTTGCAGTTTTCCAAGATAAAAGTATTACCTCGTAGTTTGAATAACAAACTTCAATTTTGCGGGCTGATTTCGAGGAATTGCTTGTTGATTTCTAGTGTACGTAAGGTTGTAAACATTAGAAATAACCTTGCTGAACTTCTCAAAAACTTGCTGCAATTGGGTGACGTTTTGTGGAAATTCTGACACACCACCATTAGCAACCAGTTTCTGCAAAGCCACTTTATCTATTCCGCCTTTACCTTCCAAACCAATAGTAAAGGTGCTGATTTTATAAGTGTTGTTATCACCCCTAATTTTATTCAGCAAAAAGTCAGGCGTGATGCTGAATTTTGAGTTATTATCCGTTCCGTCTGTGAAAACAATCAGCACCTTACTTTGTGCATCATCGTCTTGCAACATATCAATTCCGATATCCATCGCCTCGTACAACGTCGTAAAACGCCCTTGTTGCAAACCATTGATATATGTTTTAACGGAAGAACTATTTGCAGTAATAGGGAAGCTGTTAATATCATCAGCAAAATCTACAACGCCCATTTTCACGCTTTTACGTTCGGCAAAAATCTTGTCAACGAAGTTTGTAGCGTAAGTCTGGACATTTTTAAAATCAGCTCCCAAAGATTCGCTTCGATCTAAAACCAACACAACGCTAATGTCGTCTGACTGACCAAAATCCATCGTAAACTCAACGTCTTCTTTCCAGTCATTTATATTGTCACGAAATTCAAATGCGGTGATTTTTTCGATATTATAGTTGTTAGAATTTTGATCGATAATCCTGAAATTATCAATTATAACATTCGTAAAATTACTCCCTACGGCTTGCCCGCCAAAGGTTTTTGAGAAGTCGATTTTAATTTCACGCGAAGTTTTTAGTTCGTCAAAACGTACTTCGGGAGATCGTCCGGTAGTATTCCAAAAATCTAAAAATATTTCGAATGACTGCGTATCCGGAGACGGATCTTTGCCGCCGTTACAAGATGTAACGAGAATAAAAAGCGTAAGAACGCCTAAAAAGCTGAACTTTTTCATAGAATTTTTATTTATTGAAAGCACGAGAAACTTGCAGTTAAGAAGTGAAGTTGCTTGTTTAAAATACGATTTTTAAACGAACAATTGATCATAATCTTATCTTAAGCTGTATTTTTAAATACAAACACAAAAGTAAATAAATGAACGTAGCTATCATAATATTGGCGGCTGGAAAGTCGAGCCGAATGGGCGTACCAAAACAGGCACTCGAAATAAATGGAAAATCACTCATCAAAACCGTTATTGATACTGCTTTAGAAACAAAATGCTACCCAATCACAGTGGTCGTGGGGGCAAATAAATCCGCTTTCGTTTCTGAGCTTGAACCAATGCCCGTAACCTTGATTGATAATCCCAACTGGGAAAAAGGTATGGGAACAAGCATCAAAATGGGCTTGGTAGGTGCTTTTATGGTTGAAAAAAACTTTGAAGCAGTAATTGTTTTAACGGTTGACATGCCATTTGTGACCACTTCGCTTATCAATGAATTAATCGAAAAAGCAGCGGACGAATCGGTAAAAATCGTAGCTTGCAGATATGGTGAATCGGGCGGAATTCCGGCTCTTTTTAAACGGGATATATTAACCGATATTCTCGAATTAGACGACGCCGAAGGAGCAAAAAGTGTGATTCTGAAACATAAAACCGAAACCGCGTGGGTTGACTTTCCGAACGGAAATATCGACCTCGATACCCCAACCGATTTGCGAAAATACCTCGCAAGCCAAACCAACTCGAATTAATGGCCGCACTCTCCTACTATCTATTACTTCCGCTGCTGTACTTTTTCTCGATTTTACCGATGAAAGTACTTTACTTCGTTTCAGACTACCTCATTTACCCGCTTCTGTACAAAGTAATCGGTTATCGAAAAAAAGTAGTCGCTGAAAACCTGAAAAATTCATTTCCTGAGAAAACCGAGGCAGAAAGACTAAAAATTGAAGTGGATTTCTACCATCACATCTCTGACCTTTTCGTAGAAATAATCAAAGGGTTTACAATTTCTAAGAAAGAACTCAGTAAACGGGTCTTAACCGATAAAGATTTGGTCTTGGTAGATTTATTCAACGCTGGCAAAAACGTAATTCTTACCGTTGGACACTACGGAAATTACGAATGGGGCTGTTCGGCAATTCCAACCGCCACAAACCATGCGGTTTTTGTTCCTTACCGAAAATTCACAAATCCGTATTTTGATAAATTGTTCACAAGAAGCCGTGAAAAGTTGGGAGTAACGCTTTTTCACACAACCAAAACACGTAAAGTGTTAGAATCGCTTCCCGAAACGCCTTATATGCTGGGTTTAGCGAATGATCAGGCAGCTCCGCCAAAGAAATCATATTGGGTAAAATTCCTTAATCAAGATACCTCATTTTTTAACGGAACGGAGAAAATTGCGAAGCAGAAAAACATTCCGGTTTATTTCGGACGAATGATAAAGCATAGCCGCGGTTTTTATCAAATGGACTACGAATTAATAACAATGACGCCGCAAGAAGAACCCGAAGGATTTATCATGCAACGTCATGCTGAAATGCTTGAAAAGGATATTAAATCACGCCCCGAAATGTGGCTTTGGACGCACCGCCGCTGGAAGCATAAAATGCCCGAAGACTACAAATACGGGTTCAACGATTAATTACTCAAACTCCCCCAATCCTGCTCGGATAACCTCGAAATCGTCCGTTGTCATGTCCACAACCGTTGACGGAATCATGCCGCACCAGCTGCCGTCAATAATCAAATCGGCGTGATGTTTGTTCATTTCGTATATGAAATCAATCTCGTTCGGGTACTCAATAATATCATCAATATCATCTTTAACCGAAGTTGTAATAATCGGATTTCCCAACATTCTTACAATCTCTAACGGAATTGGATGGTCAGGAACTCTGATTCCAATCGACTTCCGATTGGTTTGCAGCAATTTAGGCAAATCATTCGTTGCGGGAAGAATGAACGTAAAAGGCCCCGGAACGTAACTTTTCATTGTTTTAAACGCATGATTCGACACTTTTGCATATGTTGCAATATCGCTCAAGTCGTTACAAATAATGGAGAAATTGTTTTTCTTGACTTTTACGCCCTTGATTTTTGACAGCCGCTCAATTGCCCGATTTTGGTTGATGTCACAACCCATTGCGTAAACGGTATCGGTGGGATAAATCACAATTCCGCCGTCACGGAGTACCTCCACAACTTGCTCAATAAACCGAGGTTGCGGGTTTTCAGGGTGGATATGTATTATTTCTGCTGGCACTTTATGTAAGTTTTTGAGTTTGTTGTTTTTTGTTCGTCGTGTTTAAGTTTTTAGGTTCAGATTCTCAGATAACCTTCAACTTTTACTACTTAGCTGAACACTTATTAATTCCAAACTCCATCACTTCCCCATTTCAAAATAATCCACCACAAGGTAAGAAAGTGCTTTCACACCAACGTGAAAACCTGATTCGTTTAAATAAAAATCTGGCGTGTGGTGGGCGGCAACATCATCTGGATTTTTATCAGGGTCCATTCCTCCCAAGAAAAAGAACAAACCCGGTGCTTTTTGCTGATAATAGCTAAAATCTTCCGCTCCCATAACTGCACTTTTGACGTTGACATTGGCTTCGCCAGCGGCATCATTTAAAGATGACACCATCTTCTTAGTCAATTCTGGATCATTATATGTTACCGGATAACCGCTTTCTATGTAAACCGTTGTTTCAACATTGGCACTTTTACCAATACCTTCGGCAATTTCAGTAATTCTGCGGTGCACCAATTCCCGCTGCTCAACGCCAAGCGTCCTGATTGTTCCGATCATCTTCAAATCTTCCGAAATAATATTATTTCGTATTCCGCCGTGAATTGCTCCGACGGTTACAACCGCAGGGTTTTCAATCAAACTCACATTTCTACTTACGATGGTTTGTAAACCCATCACAATCTGAGAAGCTGCCACAATCGGGTCATTTCCAGACCACGGGTAAGCACCGTGCGTTTGCTTTCCTTTTAGTGTAATATTTAAGTTATCAACCGCCGCCATGGTGGCTCCCGGACGGTAGGTAATATGTCCGGCGGGCGTTTGAGAATTGATATGTAAACCAAAAACGGCGTCAACTTTCGGGTTTTCCATGCAGCCTTCAAGTATCATTGCATTTGCTCCGAACGGCTTATCCGTTCCATAAACGCCTTCTTCGGCGGGTTGAAAGAAGAATTTTACCGTTCCTTTCAAGTCTGCCTTCATCGAAGCTAAAACTTCCGCAACACCCATCAGAATAGCAACGTGGCTATCGTGCCCACAAGCGTGCATCACGCCAGTTTCTTGACCGTTATAAGTTGTGGTAACGTTTGATTTAAAAGGAATATCTACTCGTTCACTAACGGGTAAGGCATCCATGTCTGCTCGTAAAGCTACAACCGGACCAGGCTTTCCTCCACGTAAAATGCCCACAACGCCCGTTACCGCAATTCCTTCTTGTACTTCGATTCCTAAATCTCTGAGGTGTTTCGCAACGATTCCCGCCGTCCTGACTTCTTCGTTTCCAAGTTCAGGGTGTTCGTGAAAATCGCGTCGCCACTCAATGACTTTATCGTTAATTCTTTTCGTTTCCGCATCAATTTTGGGTTTTAGCGTGCTTTGAGCCGTTGCTGTAAAGGTTGCAACTGTTAAGAGTAGAGCGTAAAGTTTCATAATTATGATGTATTAGGGTTTTCTGTTTTGTTACTTCGATTTAATTGCTTGGTTAGCTTCGGTTGGTCTGTCCGTTGAGAAAATATCGACTCCCTCCGAAAACCACTTCGAATATAATTGATTTCCTTTACTTGCCGCCATTTTATCCAAATTTCCTAATGTTCCCAAAATTGTAATGATACATTTTTCGTGCAAAAATTTATTAAATTCTGCGTTGGGCTCACGCGTTCCGATAAACGCCACCATTCGATTATCAGGAATCCCGGCTGCTGCGAGGCGTTCGTATTCTTTTTCAGAACGAGCGGTCACAGAAATCATCAGGTTTGGATTAAGTTTATGAACCTTTACCGCATCCTCCACATTGTATGTAATC
>JANQUM010000235.1 GCA_030731175.1 Spirosomataceae bacterium | reverse complement strand
CTTTTAACCGATAAGCAGCCAACAAACCAGAAAGTCCGGCTCCGATAATGAGTATGTTTTTGGGCATAAAATGTAATCTAACCGTTATTTAACTATATTTAAAAAGGATGTGTTGCATAATAAATTGCTGAAGCAAATATAAAAAGTGTAATTTCATATTTATTTGAAAAAGCCATTTTGAAAAAGCTGTTACTATTTTTATTTATTGGGTTTTACTCGTCGCTCGCATTGGTTGCCCAAGACTTTTCGGTCAGTGGAAAAATCATTGACGCAATAACTGAAGAACCACTACCATTTGTTTCTCTAAGTTTACAAAACACAACGATTGGAACAAGTTCTGATTTTGAGGGAAATTTTGAATTGTTCTTCTCTACTACATTGGCTGATTCGCTTGTAGTATCTTGCATGGGCTACGAGAGCCAACGAGTTGCCCTGCAAAAAGATTCGACGGGAAATATCACCCAAACGCAATTTCTGAATATTCGTCTTCAGTCAGGCACGATTCAACTCTCTGAAGTTGTAGTTTATGCCGGAGAAAACCCCGCTTGGGAGCTTTTGCGAAGAGCGGTGAAGGCACGGGATGAAAACAACTATAAAAAACTGGAAGGTTACGAACACGAAAGCTACAACAAAGTAGAAGTGGACGTAAACAAAGTCAACGCTAAAACACAGGAACGCCGCATTACCCAACGTATAAACGAGGCGGTTGGCAAAGTGGGTACGCTAACTGATGATGACGGCAAACGGGTATTGCCGATGTTCATTTCCGAATCGGTGTCAAATTATTATTTCCGAAAGAACCCGCGTCTCTCGAAAGAAGTGATAAAAAAAACGAACGTTCGGGGCGTTGCTGTAACGGACGGAACCCTCGTTTCTCAACTCATTGGATCAACGTTTCAGCAATACAATTTTTACGATAATCAAGTAAACGTTCTGGATAAAAACTTCCTTTCGCCAATTAGCAGCGATTGGCGGGCGGCATACGAGTATTATTTGGTGGATAGCTCAGAAGTAGCTAACGGCGACTGGCACTACCAAATCGAGTTTGAGCCGAAACGAAAACAAGACCTCGTATTTACGGGTGTGATGTGGATCAGCAGCCGCAAAAATGCACTGGTGAAAATTGACGCGACAATTAGTAAGGAAGCAAATCTCAACTTTATTGAGCGGATCAAGATTCAGCAAGAATTGGAGCAGGTACAAGACGTGTTTTTCCCAATGAAAAACCGTATCGTTATCGATGTTTCAGAAATCTCGAACAACTCGCCGGGATTGTTGCTAAAGTTTACGAACTACAACAGCGAAGTTAAAATTGACGCCCCACAAGAAGTAGCATTTTTTAGAAGCACCATTGAGCTATCAGACAATTTTGACAAATCAGACGCTACTTTCTGGCAAAAAGTACGCCCTGAGCCTTTCAACGCGAAAGAGCAAATGGCTTATATGATGATAGATTCGATCAAGCAGTTACCATCGGTACGTCGGCTTTCGGGCTTGTTAAATATTGCCACGACGGGCTACGGCAAATTTCTGCCAGGAATAGACATCGGACCGTTGATTCATACCGTAGCTTTCAACGATATTGAAGGTTTGAGGACTCGTTTGGGCGTACGAACAAACGTTGCTTTCAGTAAAAAGTGGGTTTTGCAGGGATACTTAGCGTATGGATTTACAGATAAAAGCTGGAAAGGCGGAGCAGACGTAACCCGTATTTTTTCTAAAAGTCCGTGGAGTAGCCTGCGGGTTAACTACAAACGCGATTTAGAACAAGTGGGCTTTCATCCCGATGATATTGGGTATTATTCCTTGTTTGCGGCGTCTGTAAGGTGGGGAACGTTGATCAGACCATATTACGAAGATCAGGTTCAGGTTGAATATCAACGAGAAATTTCAAAGGGAATTACCGCCAAAATGAATTTTCAGAACCGCGGATTTGACCCCATGTACCCTTTTGCGTACCGGATTACTCCCGAATTAGGAAATGATTCTGAAATCAAAAGCGGATTCCGAAATTCTACGATTAGAACGGAGCTGATTTTCGCCCGCGATCAGTTAACGATTGTCAGCGATAACGAGCGGTTGGACTTCGGAGCAATAAAATCTCCTACCGTTACGCTTAGCCATCAGGTGGGGCTGAAAGATGTACTGAATAGTGATTTCTATTTTCATCAGCTGACGCTCAAATATCGACATACGCTAAATTTGGGCTATTTCGGAAAAACGTATTATCGTGCCGAAGCAAGTAAAATTTTTGGTACGCTTCCTTATCCTTTATTAAGGAATCACCTTGGCAATCAAAGTATATTTACCGTATTGAATGCCTACAATTTGATGGATAGGTCAGAATTTGTGAGTGATCAATACGTCTCTGCTCGGTATTACCACGATTTCGAAGGGTTATTTTTCAACCGACTGCCGTTAATAAAAAAGTTGAAATGGCGAACTTACACCACGGGCAAGTTTTTATTTGGTTCATTGAGCGAACGCAACGAACTAATGACGGTGCCATTGGTAGAAAGTGGTTTTAGAACAGCTACCAATTTATCGTTTACCGCACCTTACGTAGAACTTAGTTATGGAATTAGTAACATTTTTCGACTATTTCGGGTAGAGGCCATTCACCGATTAACATATCTGGAAAATCCGGGAGCGAGGAAATTCGGCGTGAAAATCGCGGCAGAGATAGCCCTTTGAGTTTCCACCTGACCATTCCCACCTAATTAATTGGCAATTCGTTTAAAAGTTTCGATTTTTACCGTTTTATAAATCATTCCCTCAAAAAACCATGCACTTATTCAACGTCATCACGCTGTTAATCGTCATTTCGGCGGCTTTCGGCTACATCAACATTCGCTTTCTCAGATTGCCTACTACCATTGGATTGATGATTATGGCGTTGATTTTCTCGTTGCTGTTAATTCTTTTTCAGTTTATTAACCCAGAATGGACACTTCTTGCAAGAGAATTGGTACTCGAAATTGATTTCACTACCGTTTTGATGGATGTCATGCTGAGTTTCCTGCTTTTTGCCGGAGCGTTGCACACCGACGTCGGGTTATTAGAAAAAGAAAAACGCAGTATCGGGCTTTTTGCCCTTTTGGGGGTTTTAATCTCTACGTTTCTTATTGGCTCGATTACTTTCTACGTTTCGCAATTAATCGGACTTGAAGTTGGTTTCGTCTATTGTTTATTGTTCGGGGCGTTGATTTCCCCAACTGATCCGATTGCTGTATTAGGGATTTTGAAGAAATCAGGAATCCCGAAAAGAATAGAAGTCAACATCGTCGGCGAATCGCTTTTTAACGATGGCGTGGGCGTTGTAATTTTCTTCGTTATTCTTGAAATTGCCCAAATGGGTGTAGCTAATGTCACGATTGGAGACGTCGCTATTTTGTTTGTGCAAGAGGCAATTGGAGGCGTTTTCTTCGGCCTCGGATTAGGCTTTGTGATGTACCGATTACTGAAATCTATTGACGATTACGAAGTTGAAGTAATGATTACCCTCGCCATGGTGATGGGCGGTTATTATTTAGCTCAACAACTGCATACTTCTGGCCCTTTGGCGATGGTTGTTGCCGGACTATTTATGGGAAGTAATGGCCCGAAAAAAGCTGCCATGAGCGATACAACGGAGCTTTATATTGATAAATTTTGGGAGCTGATTGACGTATTGATGAACGCCGTATTATTCGTTTTAATTGGTCTTGAAATTCTGATTATTGATTTCAATAATAAATATATGCTCGGTGGTATTATAGCGATTGTTGTGGTTTTGGCAGCACGTTATGCGGTTATTAAAGGATTACTTATGGTTTCTAAAAAGTGGATTGCCGTTGACCGTGAAGCTCCGTTATTAATGACTTGGGGCGGCTTGCGGGGTGGGCTTTCCATCGCCATGGCGTTATCACTTCCCGCATCTTTTGAGGCAAAACCTTATATCGTCTTCATTACGTATTGCGTGGTTATGTTTTCTATCATCGTGCAAGGGCTTACCCTCGAACGCCTCGTTAAGCGTATTTACAAAGTATAATTTTCTATAATTACATAAAATAAATGCACTTACTTTGCGGTTATGTTTACGTAACAACATCGGCATAACTTCCCGTTTATAAATCTGAAATTCTCATAAATTTTACATCCTACGCATGTTATCAACCATTTTATTACAAGCCCAAGCCCCCGCAGACTCCACTGCTCTGGGAGCCGAACTAAGTATCAACTATTTTGAATTATTGCTTAAAGGTGGTTTCGTTGTTTACCCAATTTTATTCTTACTACTTGTTACCTTTTACCTTACAGCCGAGCGGTTTCTGTTTATCCGCAACGCATCAAACATTGATTTCAGCTTTCTACGGTCGCTGAAAGATAATGTTTTAAGAGGTGATTTACGCACGGCAATTGCCTTGTGTAAAAGTACGAATTTACCAATTTCACGTATTTTAGAGAAAGGGTTGACTCGGATCGGTCGCCCGATAAAGGATATTGAAAGTGCGATGGAAATTCAATCAAACCTCGAAATGTCAAAGATGGAACGAAACATGGGCTATCTCGGACTCATCGCCGGAGTTGCCCCAACGCTCGGTTTTGTGGGAACAATTTCGGGTATTATCCGCATTTTCTACGAAATTTCAGCGACGGGAAATTTCACGATTGAAACGATTTCAAATGGTCTTTACGAAAAAATGATTGCCAGTTTCTCTGGTTTAGTAGTTGGTTTGATTGCTTACGCCGCTTACCACACACTAAACATGATGATTGATAAATTCAGCATTAACCTTCAGGCTACCGTCATGGATTTCCTTGATACCCTAAACGAACCCGTATCATGAAATTTAAAAGACAACGCCGATTTGAAGCGAAAGTAGAAACCTCAGCCCTGAACGACATCATGTTCTTCCTGTTGTTGTTTTTCCTTATCGTGGCAACGCTCGGCAGCCCGAACGTTATAAAACTGGTGCTTCCGAGCAGCGATACTTCCAGCAATGAAGTAAACAAACAGCCCGTTACACTCTCAATTACGAAAGACAAAGCCTATTACATTGACCGAACTTACGTACCACTTCCCGAACTCGAAGGACGTTTGCAGGAAGCTACGCAGGGAATGGAAGAACCCACGATTATTCTTCGTGCCGAACAGTCACTAACTATTCAGGATTTAGTAGATGTAATGTCAATGGGTGCAAGACTACGCATAAGAATGGTCTTGGCTACGGAGTTGGATTGATGTTCTTTGAGATAAGAGAAG
>JANQUM010000234.1 GCA_030731175.1 Spirosomataceae bacterium | reverse complement strand
GTTTACGGTGGTGGTGACGGCGATACTTTTGTGCAACAACGCAAAGCTTTGATGGAAGGAGCGGAAGTTGTAGTGGCTACGCCCGGTCGTTTGATTTCCCTTCTCAATTCTGGAATGGTTGACTTCAAACACCTGCAACACCTTATCCTTGACGAAGCCGATCGTATGCTTGACATGGGTTTCTATAACGACATTATGCGGATTGTGGGTTATCTGCCTGAGAAAAAACAAGCGTTATTGTTTTCGGCAACCATGCCGTCAAAAATCCGGCAGTTGGCGAGTAAAATCCTGAATAATCCGAAGCAAATAAACATAGCAATCTCAAAACCTGCGGAAGGTATTGATCAGCAAGCCTACATCGTTCACGACGACCAAAAAGTAGAATTGACCGCTAATATTTTAGCTAACGGAAACTACCAAACAGTCGTAATTTTTGCGGGAAGAAAAGAGAGCGTTCGGCAATTAGAAAAAGACCTCAAACGCAAGGGAATGTCAGTGAAGGGCTTTCAGTCTGATTTGGAACAAACCGAGCGGGAAGAAATCATGTTGGCGTTTAAAAATAAACAGCTCAGAATCCTCGTAGCAACCGATATTATTTCCCGCGGAATTGACGTGGACGGCATCGACCTCGTTATGAACTACGACGTACCGCCAGATCCCGAAGATTACATTCACCGTATCGGTAGAACGGCACGTGCTGAAACTACCGGAACGGCAATTACTTTCGTTGGGCCACGCGACCAACGCCGTTTCAAAAGTATCGAAGATTTTTTAGAACGGGAAATCCCGAAAAAAGAGTTGCCAGAAGGTTTTAATCCGGGGCCAACTTATGACCCTTCAAAAAGAAGTGAAGGCGGTGGTTTTGGAAGAAATAAAGGAGGCAACAGCGGCGGCGGAAAACGCTACGGCAATAAACCCCGTTCTGGTGGTGGAAGCCACAATAATTCAGGAAGTGGAGGAGGAGAACGCCCTAAAAAGCGTTTTAATAAACGGAGAGACGATAATCGGGGCAAGCCTGGTGGTGGGGAAATCAATCAAAATCCGAGTTGATTTTTTACGAATATCTTTCTAAAAAAATGGCTATCCCCGAATTGAAATCTCGCTGGCAGGTAGGCGAAACACTAATAAATTCGAGGATAGCCATTGCAAGTTCTTAAATGGTTGAAACAGCTGCCTGTACGGTTTATACGAAAATCTAATTGTAGTTCCGAATGGCATATTTCGCGGGACTCACGGAACTTGAAAATAATCCCAACTTTCCGAATTTCAGCTATCTTTCGGCACGAACTGGTTTGTTACTTCGAGAATAGTATTTTACCGCTGCTCTTTGTCGGAAAAACTAATTCTGTCATCACTTTTTTACCACCATCACCGTAAATTTCTATTACTGAATTATCAACAAAAATAGAAAGCGTTAATTTGCCATTATTTGGAGTGACAGTCATCTGCTCTATACTTGGGAAGTCTGCTTGGAAATCAACTTTTCCAGACTTTGTACGGTCAAATGTTAGTTGTTCGGACTCTTTGTGGTAACTCAAGAGGCATTCTTCGTTTTCATTTTTTAATAGTGAAATTTTAAAGGAATCCAAGTTTTTTAGATCAATAGCGAGGTTCAATCCGTAGCTATTGGTTGGCATTTCGAGTACTTTATTATTCGAAAAATCTGCTGCTGTTAAGTTTAAATTCTCCTGCAAAATCGCATCCGAAACTACTGGAGTTTGCACAAGCACGTACGAGCCTTCTACCTCTGTGAGAGATAGTTGACGAGCCATCGAAAAAGTGCCTCTGGAGCCTTGAAGTGGAATGTCTCCTGCATAAGTCCAGTTATTTATCCACCCTATAATTAACGGTTTTTTATGCTCATTTGGTAGCCCGTTAAACGGGATAGCGGCATAAAAATCCTTTCCATGATCTAAACTTAGGACACCTGTTGCCTTTTGAGGCGTGAAAGAATGGCCGTCGAAATCTCCAACAAAATACTGCATACCCACAAAACCTTCTGTTTTATAGCCAGATGAGATTATGAGGACCCACTTTCCCTCTTCTGACTTCTCTACAGGTACTTTTACTAATGCCGGACACTCCCAAATCTTTGTAGTATCTCCCATTTTCCCAAATTCACTCATTAAAGTCCAATTTTTCAAATCTTTTGATTCGTAAAACTGTGCAATATATTCGAGCGGTTTTACAACGGTCATTATCCACTTTTGCTCTGACGGCCACCACATCACATTGGGGTCTCTAAAATCTTTTAGGCCAATATCCAAAACTGGATTTTGATCATAATATTTCCATGTTCTTCCTTTATCCGAACTGTACGCTATACTTTGGTTTTGAGAAAGTTGCTCTTCACCTTTTGTGATATTGGCGGTGAAAATTGCAACTAATCCGTGTTTGAATCCTGGCTCGAAAAAACCTGAAGTGTTTAAACTATCTACAACTGCCGAACCTGAAAAGATGCCTTCTTTTGTGCCATCATCGTTGATGATTTCGGGTAATGCTACAGGTAGTTCTTCCCAGTTTTGTAAATCTGTGCTTACGGCATGTCCCCAGCTCATGTGTCCCCATTTGTCACCAAACGGGTTATATTGATAAAAAAGGTGATACTCGCCATCGAGATATACTAAACCGTTGGGATCATTTACCCAGTTTTTTTCGGGTGAGTAATGATACGCTGGGCGGTAGTTTACTGCATTTTCGCTCACTGCTTCTTTTGTATTTTTACACGAAAAAAACATAGGGAGTAACAATAGGTATATGATGTTGATTTTCATTGATTTTATGTTTTTATTAAAATACGTTATCTGTGAAATTTAGAATACAGACTATTATTAAAAAAATAAAACAAAATGGTGATGAAAAACTCCACCACCATTTTGTTTTTAACCTATTTTAACTAAGAATTAATACCCTGGGTTTTGCTTATACAACCCGTTTGTAAACGTAATCTCGGCCTGAGGTATTGGTAAATACTCATCCCGACCAGCCGTGAATTTAGCCGTGCCTAGGAAAGTTCTTCTCGCCTTTTCTTTATTGATGTAATCATTTAGGACGGGTTCTGCAATGCCCCATCTTACTAAGTCAAAAAATCGTGATCCTTCAGTGGCAAACTCCATTCTTCGTTCCCATTGCAAAGCTTTTAATGCAAAATCTTTTGTCCAGCCCGTATTGCTGTATGTTTTCACATTGTATTTAGAAGCAAAAGTTCCGTCGGCTTTCGCAAGTTTTGCGGTACTATTTGCTGCTCGTTGTCACACCTGATTAATTAGCGGTAAAGCCAAATCTTGCTGACCTAACTGAATATAGGCTTCAGCTAAAATCAATAAGATATCATCATATCTTAGAATGTCATAGTTTTTAGCAGTACCCATGAATGGTCCTAACTTGAAATATGAACCGCTTGAAGCTAATTGCTGAAATCTCATAGTATGGAAGTTTCCATAAACACCGGCATCACGTACCCAGCTATTGCTGAATGGCAAAGTATTATCATACTTGTATGGATGACCATCTATTCCGACTGTGTGGTCCAATCTTGGATCAACCGTGGCCGTAGATAAATTGGCAATTTGGTTATTGAAGGTATCAAAGTTAGGCCAGCCGTTAGCGTCTGTAGTATGTGCATTTACTAAATTTTGGCTACCTGCATGGAAACCACAGCAACCGTATTGCGGAGCACCGTGTGGGTAATTTAAACCATCTTCGTAGCTCATTCTACCGGCAGTAGTTCCATCGTTTATTGTAAATTGGATGGCAAAAATGGACTCAGATCCGTTTTCTGTCTCTGGTAAAAAGTTGTCCGCGATATCAGGCGATAGACGGTACTTGCCAGAATTTACAACTGCTTGAGCCAATGTAACTACTTCCTGTAGTCTTGACGAATTGATACCAGTTACTTTGTGGGTTTCATCTTGTTCATATGCTTGATATAGTTTTAATTTAGCAAGATATGCTTGAGCGGCGAATTTATTTGCTCTTGCAAGATCAGGCTGAGTTTCGGGTAGGTTATCTACAGCATATTGGAAGTCCTCAGCAATTTTGTTCCAAGAGGCATCATTGCTCAAGTCATTTGAAACTTGAAGTATGTCTTCTTGGGTTGTATTTTCATCAAAAATGGGAATATTTTTGTACAAAAGCTTCATTGTAAAATAGCTATGAGCCCTAAGAAAACGAAGTTCTGCCAATCTTGATTTTTTAGCAGGATAATCTGAGTCAGTCAGTCCATTTACCGCAAGTAGAGCAACATTACATCTTGATATAGACTTAAATAAGTTTCTCCAAGTTCTGGTTACGAAAGCATCCATGTTTGGTTGAACAAGATTATAGTGCTCTAAGGCGTCAATTTCACCCACGTCACCAGTACCTCCACCACCTTTGTAGGTGTCGTCGGAGCGTACGCTACCATATACCCAATTACTGTAGATGGGTCCAATCATATCGCCATTACCAATGGCAGCATAAGCTGAAGTAACCAAGCCGTCAATAGCACTGACAGAAGTTAAATCGCTAGATGAAAGTACACCAGTTGGGGTGTAGTTTAATTGTTCGTCGCAAGAGCTAGTGGCCAAAATTCCGACTGCCAACACGCTCAATATTATATTTTTATTCATGATTGTTCTAAATTTTATGGTTTAAAATGATGCGTTAACCCCAAATGTGAAAGTCTTTGGAATAGGAACGGGATCTAAGTCAATACGCTCTGGATCAGGGCTTTGATAACTTTTGCTCTTAATCCAGAACAGGTTATCTGCCATACCGAATACTCTTAGGTTGGTGAAAACTGACTTTGGGGTAATATTATAGCCCAATTGCATATTTCTTAATTTGAAGATAAGAAGTATTTACAATGAAATAATCAGAAGTGCGACCCTCTCCATTGTTATCTTTTAGCGTAAGGGCCGGTACGTTAGTGTCGGTATTTTGAGGAGTCCATCCGTTAAAAACCCCAGGGCCTACATTTTCACGACCTCTCATTAGGTTATTGAAAACCGTGTAAACATCAAACCCTTCACGACCAACAACTCCGGCACCGAATACGGTGAAGTCTAATTTCTTGTATGTTGCATCGAATCTTAGGCCATATTCCGCAGCAGGTAATGTAGTACCTATCCAATCTTGATCTAAAGAATTAATTACACCATCGTTATTGATGTCAACATATTTAATTCTTCCTGGATCAGCACCAATTTGGGTTGGAGCACCATCAACCTCAGCTTGAGATTGAAACAAACCGTCGGTTCTGTAGCCAAAGATGTCAAATTGAGAGTGACCAATAATTGTATTGTCAATATTACCAGCATATGCAGGACG
>JANQUM010000233.1 GCA_030731175.1 Spirosomataceae bacterium | reverse complement strand
TTCTAAACCCCACCTTCGCCAAGCCCAAAAACGTTAGCCACAACAAAAAAGCCGAAACAGAAAATATCCGCTTCGGCTTTCTAAATTGTGATGAAAGGAAATCAAACGCCTTCCGCTACCACTTCCTTCACTTCAGGAATCATGTTGGTAAGCAAACGCTCAATACCTTGTTTTAGCGTAACCGTAGAAGACGGGCAGCCGCTGCAAGCACCTTGAAGCGAAACTTTTACCTGACCAGAGATTTCGTCAAACGATGCAAAGTTTATTGCTCCGCCGTCAGATTCTACCGCCGGACGAACGTATTCGTCTAACGCCGCCTTAATTTTCTGAATCACTTCTGAATCGCGGGAATCTACGATAACCGTGTTTTTATCAATTGTTTTTTGGGCAAAAACGGGATGACCTTCCTCAAAGTAAATTTTAAGGAATTTCTTGAAGTCCACCAACACTTCTTCCCACATGGTGTCTTCATCTTTTGTTACCGTCATGAAATTGGCAGTGATAAAAACCCGCTGCACAAACCCAAACTGAAAAATATCAGCCACTAACGGCGAACCTTTTTCTTCTTCGCTTGCCGCAGCACGGTTCGGGTAATCGAAAGACAATCCTTCGGGAGCAATTTCAAAATTTAGTACAAATTTCATCGAATTGGGATTTGGACTCAATTCGGTATAAATCATTACGGCTCTATTCGGTCTCATATCTTACTATTCTATGTTTCTTGTTTAGTTTTCAAACAGCAGTTTCCGCAAATTGGTTTAAAGGTTCTCAATTTTGAGGAAGATAAACAACGATAATTATAACTTAAATTTTACAGACCATGATTTGGCATGTCCGTAAAAACAGAAATCCCTTGCTCTGAATCAGAACAAGGGATTTTAAAGATTCAAAAGGAACTATTAAGCTGTTACTGCTTCCGCAACAACGCTAACGAATGACTTTCCGTCACGCCCTTTCTTAAATGTAACTATACCGTCTTTCAACGCAAAAAGCGTGTGATCTTTTCCAAGACCAACGTTTAGACCCGGATTGTGAGGGGTTCCACGTTGACGTACAATTATGTTTCCTGCGATAGCTTGCTGACCACCGAATAGTTTAACGCCAAGACGCTTACTTTCCGACTCTCTTCCGTTTCTGGAACTACCAACACCTTTCTTGTGTGCCATGATTTTTTTATTTTATTAAGTTCAACAAATAATTTACGCCACGATTGAGTTAATCGTGATTCTGGTCAAATACTGACGGTGACCATTCTTCTTAACGTAACCTTTACGGCGTTTTTTGTGAAAAACGATTACTTTTTCGCCTTTCAAGTGTTCTGTGATGGTTGCTTTTACAGAAGCACCTTCAACAACCGGAGCACCAATGGTGGTCGAGTCGTCATTTCCAATAAGGAGAACCTTATCGAATACAAGCTCAGCGTTCACATCACCTTCTAACCTATTGGTATAAAATGAGCGACCCTCTTCAACTTTAAGTTGCTGGCCTGCAATTTCTACGATTGCGTACATGTTAATGAACTTTATTTTGTATAATAATTAAATAAGAATGCAAAGGTACGCTTTCAATCTTTAAATAACAATAGGCTCTTCAGTAAAAATATCCCGTAATTTGCAAGTGGTTTCCGTGGGTGATTAGCTTTTAGCAGGTAGTATTTAATTCTGTTGAAAATGCAACTTAACGGTTAACAGTTTCAGACAAGTAATTTTTATCAAACTTACCTTATGGAAATCTCTACTCCCGCCATTCTTTTTTCTACCATTTCACTGCTGCTTCTTGCCTTTACGAACCGCTATCTTGCCATGGCGAACCTCATCAGGGGCTTGCACGTAAAGTACCAAAAGGAAGGAAACTCTGACTCACGTCTTGTACCGCAAGTCAAAAAAATCTTACTCAGGTTACGGCTCATAAGAAATATGCAGATTTTGGCGGTAGTCAGTTTACTCTTTAGTGCCGTTTCTACGCTGCTGATTTTCCTACAATTTATGCTCGCCGCTCAATGGCTTTTTGGAACTGCTATGGTTGTCCTTATTATTGCGTTGCTTATTTCTGTTTGGGAAATTTCACTCTCCAACGAAGCTATTAAAATTGAGTTAAGCGATATGGAGGATGTTTTGAAATAAATATTTACAAACGCTTGTAAAAAAAATATCTATTGAAATTTGTGGAAACACTGGTAGAAAAGCAAACTATTTAGAGTCTACCAACTGACCTAATCAACACTGTTAATCGCACGCACTCAGAATGAGCACTTTTAATATATTCAACTTAACAAATCAAAAAATGATTAAAAAAAAGATGAAAATGATTAAGGTTGAATTTTCATATTCGATTTTATTAACTTATTGCTATTATTACACAAGCGTTGTGGGAAAAGGTGCACAGGGTAACTCACAAGTCACTAAATGGAATCACTATGTGATTGGGGGCCTTGCTCCAGTTGGAGTTTCTGATTCAAAGGCAATGGCTGGCGGAGCGACGGATTACACTGTTTTCACTCGACAAACTTTTGTGAATGGTTTAGTAGCGGCTCTAACATTTGGTATCTACACACCATCTACAACAACAGTGACTAAATAATACTTATACAAAGGGAGTCTGTTATTCAACAGGCTCTCTTTATATAGAATCTATGAAAAAGTTACTGTTTTATCTTTCTTTAACCATTTCAATCATTTTGCTCATTAATATCGTGAATATTTTAGCAACTGATTTTGATCGACTCACTGAATATGGGTATGGTTATTTGACTGGTAAAGCGATTTTGTTTTTAATTTCTATGATTATATTGCTCCTAACCCGTAACCATAGAAAAGGTTTCAAAAGTTAATTGCTACAAAATTGGGGTTTGTTTATGGCGATGGTTCTAGAGTAACCAACTTAATCTTTTCCAAAAAACTTCTTATTTACAGGCGTTTCAAACAAATAACTCCGCCGCAATACCATCAGCAAAGAATTTACCTTTGTTTGTTAACTTCAAAACACCATTTTCAAAAGTTAGTTTTTCTTGATTTTCGAAGCTTTTGATGGTTTTGTAAAATTCGTCGGGAATGATGATTCCAGATTCTTTTAACCGTTCAGTTGAAACGCCCCAAATGGTGCGTAATCCGGTCATTAGCAATTCATTGAAACGATTTTCGGGTGTAAGGATTTCTCGTTGAAACGGAACGATGTGTTCGTCCAAACTCTTCATATACGCCGTATTGCTCGCCACGTTAAATTGGCGTGAATTTCCGTCAAACGAATGAGCCGATGGCCCGACTCCTAAATACGATTCACCCGACCAATACGATGTATTATGAACGGCGTATTTACCGTCTTTGGCAAAGTTTGAGACTTCGTATTGCTCAAAACCGTTGGCTTGCATCTGTTTTTGTAGCGTTCGAAATTGCGTAGCGGCAAAACCGTCATCAATTGCCACGATTTGTTTGTTTTTCAACCAACTTCCAAAAACTGTTTTTTCCTCGATAGTCAGACAGTAACTTGAAATATGTTGTACTCCTAAACCGAAAACAGTTTTGAGGTCTTTATTCCAAACGTTGTGCATTTCCTGTTCCGAGAAAACTGGTGGCGGATTCCGTGGTTTTCGTTTGGGTTGTTTATAGTTATTTGGGTTTACGCCGTAAATTAGATCAACCGAAAGATTGGTTATTCCTACATCCTGAGATTCCTGCACGCAATCCAACGCCATTTTTGACGTGTGAATTCGGTTCATGTATTTTAGGTAGTCATTATTGAAAGACTGAATACCAATACTTAACCGATTAATCCCGAATCTTTGCCAGATTAATAAACGCTCTTTTGTAATATCGTCGGGGTTAGCTTCAAGGGTTATTTCAGCGTTTTTATCAACCTCAAAAAGGTGGTGAATCGTCTCAAAAATATCATGTAACTCGTTGATATTGAGAAGCGAAGGGGTTCCTCCCCCAAAATAAATCGTATTTAATTTATTGTCAGAAAGGTAGTCTTTTCTCAGGTAAATTTCTTTAATAATCGCTGAGACGACGTCGGTTTTGGACTGCAGATTTGTGCTGAAATGAAAATCACAGTAATTACACGCCCGACGGCAAAAGGGAATATGAAGGTATAGGTGTGAGATTGGGTTTTTGAGTTTCTGCGTTCGTAAGTTTTTAAGTTCAGGAAGTATTTCAGGCTGATACCAGCGTTTAACCATTCCGCTTTTAACCAAAATAATTATTTAGTGCCAATAAAATAAAAGTCGATGCACTCGTCGGGATTTTGCGATACAAAGTGGTCATCCCAATTTATTTCAGCGGCTACGCCTTCAGCTTTTCCCATTAATTTATTACGGTTAAAACGATTCAGCATTTCGTATGGAACCTGTAACATCCAACCGGGAAGGCGGTGCTGCAAATCTAACACATCCCATTTCATGATGTTACGCACAGATTTTTTATTTTCTTCGTAATATTGCCACACTTTTTCGTTTCCCCCCACACCGTTCGCTTCCACGGTTACGAAGTATTTCTCCATCAGACTTTTCAGTTCGGCAGTTTTGTACTCACGAATATGCCACGGATTTCGGCTCAACGAATAGTCTTTATTAACCGTTGTTAGGAAAATTTTTCCACCTGGTTTTAAGACACGGTTGGCTTCGGCAAGAAATTTATGATCATCCTGAATGTGCTCAATAACCTGAAAGGTCAACAAGTAATCAAAGGTATTATCCTTAAAACCAGCTAGGTGCGGCAAATCAGCGGTTTGAAAAGTGTGTTTTGGGTACGCGTTTTGCAGTTTTTCAATTAAAGGCTCGTTTTTGTCAAGCCCAGTATAATGATCTACAACAGAGAGTACCTTTTCAACACCCCTACCCCAGCCGCATCCGAGTTCTAAAACTTTACCCGAAATCTCCTTTGCGGCGGCTTCGTACGGAAAATATAAACGTTGGTGCACGGGGTTATCCGAAGGGATTTCGGCACTTGCTATTTCGGTTGTTGCGTAAGTCATTTGAGTTAAAATTTTCAAGTTCTGCTTGCAAAGATAAGACTAATGCAGGTTCATTTTCAAAAAACGTACCGATTTCACTAAATCCATTTATTTGACTGCCGTGTAATAGGTTAGTGTGCCGAGCGGCGTTGATTGATTTTCTATGATTTCTACATTTCGGAAGTCGGCAGCTTGTATAAATCCAGGTAATTCCCCCTGCACATTTGCATTAGTTGTTTCAAAATTATCAACGATTTGAAGTACAAGAAATAAAAAACGCATCAACGCATTTTGAGGTTTTCCCCAATCAGCAATTATAAGTTTTCCGTTAGGTGCTAAAACACGATGAATTTCAGAAAAAGCCTGCGATTTTTGTTCGTTTGTC
>JANQUM010000232.1 GCA_030731175.1 Spirosomataceae bacterium | reverse complement strand
CTTTTACGCCGGCAATAAATCAATACATTCGGGAAAATCTGAATTTCAAGACGGATTTACAATACAATATGTTTGGGGATGTACGCCCGTGGAATAACGAGAACAATAATACCCGTGATAATTTGCGGCAAGCCATGGCTCAAAACCCGTACATGCACGTGATGTATCAGGCGGGATACTACGACGGGGCAACCAATTATTTCAACACAAAATACAGCATGTGGCAGCTTGACCCAAGTGGTAAAATGAAAGATAGGTTGAGCTTCAAAGGTTACCGAAGCGGACACATGATGTACTTACGAAAAGAGGATTTGAAAACGGCAAACGATGACATTCGGAAGTTTATTTTATCAACAACTCCGAATGGTAAATCGGCGAAGTATTAAGGAGCATTTGAATATAAAATGAAAGTTTATCCTTACTTCATTGTCTTGCTTTTTTTCTTTTTTTCTTGCGAAAAAACAGCAAAAAATGCGGTTGAAAAAGGTAGCTTACCACCGCATACAATTCAGCAAAGCAAAGCAGACAGTTTATTACTAGGTAACAAAGCCAACATACTGGCTTTGGCGGATGCCTATGAGCTGGATTCTGCCGCAAATCTGTTGGCTTTGATTCAGTTTGAAAACCTTGTAAATCCTTTGTCAATAGGAGTTTATGACTATCTTAACGGGTACATACTGGATTATCAAGAAAAGTACGAAGAAAGCATTGAGGCGTACCAAAAGGCGATTCGGGTTTTGGAAGAAAACAACCTGAACGAATCCATTGACCTGGGCTTGGCCTACAATGATTTGGCTTATGTGTACAATGAGGTTTCCTTAGAGTCCGAAGCATTGAAATACTACAAAAAGGCGTATAACCTTATCTGGAATCACCACAAAGACAAGCCAGAGCATGTTGCCAGTATTGCAAATAATTATTTAGGAGCTTTGGTGGGCTACGGCAATGCCAAAGACATTTCAAAGGTTCGCTCGGAAACACAAAGTTACTTCGAAAGGGTAAATACCAAGCAAATAACCGCCGCGGAAGAATTAGATATGTACAGTATCTATTATTTGGGATGCGTGAAGTCTTTTTCTAAAGATTTTGAGGAAAAAGATTTGGTACTTTACTTGCAAAAAGTGGATCAGCTATTCACTGCGGCTTCAGAAAAAAACAGGCAAAATTACAAACTGCGGTGGATATATACCTACGACTACGCCGGTTATGCCTACTTAGAAAATAAATATTTTATCAAAGCCTTGGAATGCTTTGATAAAATGGACGAGTTGGCTGAAAATCAACGAGATAAGATGAAATCGGCCTCAAATTTTGCTGCATATTATTTACAAACAAAAAACTATAAAGAAGCTGAAAAAGCATACGAAAAATCTCTCCGACTAGTAACTCCAAACCCCGAAGATGTCAGTTACCTCATGCTTCAAACGGCCCGTGCCTGGATGATCTCTAAACAGGGAAATAGAGAATTGGAGGCAAAGGAAAATGTCCAAAAATTATGGCAAGAAATATTACCCGACAAAAAAGACTTAGCGGAATTGACTCTCAGTGACTTAGACCTTGCCAACAGTACCCGTTGGATGTTTATCATCAACACCACAGCGGAAGTTTATCGCAAGTATTTTCAGCAAAATCCAGCGGCAAAGCAAGATTTTAAAGTCGCTTTAAACATGGCTACGCTTTCGGCAAATATGTTTCAGAACTACTATTTGAAAGAATCGTTTAATGATAATCTTTCTGAGTATTTGAATGCCAACCGCGAGGAGTTTTTGGAATTGATGACCTATTTGCCCGAAGATCAAATTGGCGAAAATTTGAATCTTTTGGAGAACAATACCTCCCAACATCTTTGGAAAAGCTTTTTGGCAAAAAAAAGTCAAAATATTTCTGTTGATCCGAAGCTTTTGGATCAACAAAACCAGTTGCGAATTGCCGGCATGAGCGATGAGTCGGCGAAGCAAAAACTGATCGAAATAGACGAAAAAATTAATCAACAAGTTAGCCGATATACCGAGAATAAGTTTGAAGCAATTGACATTGCCAATATTCAAGAAAAGTTAAAAACTGACGAAGCTCTCCTCCGATTTTTGCCCACTACCGATTGGCTTTTTGCGGTAGCAATCTCAAAAAACAGGCTGCAAATTAAAAAAATTGGAAGCATCGGCGGCGTAGATAGTTTGACACAAGTTCACTACAAGCACCTAACCACTATTGATAAAAACTTTACGGTTTCGGCAAAAGATTTATTCCTGCAACTCATCCAGCCATTTGATTTCAAAAATATCGAAAAACTGACTGTTATTTCGGAAGGAAGTTTATTGAATATTCCATTTGAATCGCTGATGAACGAAGAAGGGAAACCCTTAGGAATCGAAAAAAACGTAACCTACGCACCTTCGCTCTATTTCCTGAACGCAACGGATAGAAAGGATTATGCTGCGGGGCGAAACTTAGTTGCCTTTGCCCCTGAGTATAATACTGCTTCGCAGGCATTAGAAAATACTAATTTAGAAGTAGAAACGCTCAAAAAGGCGATGGGAGGGAAGGTTTTCGATAAAAACAAAGCCACTAAACAAGCATTTTTGGATAATTTATTAGACTATAAAGTGCAGCATTTGGCTATGCATGCCACCATGGACACCGCCGAGTATGAGAACTCCAGTTTACTTTTCGCCAATAACGAGAGCCTTTCTTTTTCGGAAATTTATCAACTCACTATTCCCGCCGAAATGGTTACATTGAGTGCCTGCAACACGGGCGTGGGAACACTCGTAAATGGCGAAGGTCTAATGAGCCTCTCACGTGCGTTGCTATACGCAGGTACGAGTTCGGTAGTGCATAGTTTGTGGCGAGTACCCGACGAAGAAACGGCCGAAATAATGGGTTATTTCTACCAAAATCTAAGCGAAGGAATGCCCAAGGGTTTGGCTTTGCAAGAAGCCAAAAAGGCGTTTGTTGAGCACAATCCGCTGAAACAACATCCTTATTTTTGGACTGGCTTTGTACTTACCGGCGATACGAGTCCTTTAGATACATCCAACGATTATTGGTGGTGGCTTTTAGGGCTTTTGGCCTTAGCTTTTATTTATATCTTTTTCAGAAGAAGATCCGCCTTTTCCCGCCAAACATTCTGATTATTAGCTAAATAAATCAAAATAGGTTTCGCTTTTTCGGTATCATTTTGTTTGAGATAAAGCAGCGATAAATACCACATCCGATGGTTTTCGTATTCATCTGCAAACGAAAGGCTTTCAAAATATGTAGTGGCTTGCTCAAATTTACCCATTTCTATTAAACAAATTCCTGCGTAGAAATTGGAGGTTTGGTCATTTAGCTCAGTGAGTAAATCATAGGCTTTTTCGTATTCGTTGCGGTCGTATGCCCGATACGCGGACTCTTTGGTAGTAAGGTTATCTACGGCACGGGTATTAGGTGCTGCCAGATTAGGAAACTTCTCGTAATTCTGGGCGAATAATCCAATCTGGCTGCTGGGTTGAAAAAACCTCCAAGCACCAAAGCTTACCGAAAACAAGACCATGGCTGCTGCTGCCCAGTGCCAAAATTTGAACTTCGGTTTCGTTTCACGATTTACCAATCTGGACTTTAGCCTGCTACGTTCTTCCTGCTGAACGGCTACTTTCACATCTTTCTCGAAAAAATAGGTAGTTTGAAATTCCTCGTCGGTTTGCATGAGCAGTTCAAACTCCGCTTTTTCGGCTGGGTTCAACTTATCTTTAAGTGCCTTTTGTACTAATTCTTCTTTATCCATTTTGCTAATTCAGGTCAGCTTTTTTACAGCCAAAAGTTCTTTCAATTGTTTAAGGCAGCGTGATTTCTGACTTTTTAATACGTTTTTACTATCATAGTTCATTTCAAGCATAATTTCCTCCAAACTTTTTTCTTCGAAGTAAAACTTTTTCAAAACGCCCCGGCACTTTTTTCCCATTTCCTGCAGAGCATTTCTGATTTGCTCAATTTTCTGATTTTGCTGGTTTTCATCCTCAAAAGGGTCAAAAACGGTCGCTTGTTCAAAACCCCCAAGTTCCACTTCTTCGCCTTTCGCTTTTTTTTGAAACCGCTTATAAATCAGGTTTTTCCCTATTCCGAACAGATACGTTTTAAGATTGCATTTTACCTGTTCGAGTTTGCCGTTTTGAGCATTCTCGAAAATCACCATGCAGGCATCTTGATACACATCAATTGCCTCTTCTTTTCTTAAATCAAAACGCTTGCTAAAGAACAAAAAGGCAGTTTTGTGTTCGTCGTAGAACTTAAACTGCTCTCGCTCATCGCCTCTACTCAGTTTTTCTCTGTTGCTTTCCAATTAGTGTGGTTTTTTTATCAAAAGTAAACATTTCTGAAAAAATCTTTCTGAAAATGTTAACCTTCAAGTTCAAATAGGTACTAAGTGGTAAATCAATTCAAAATAATTCTACCATGAAAAACCTATTTATCCTCACTTTATTGATGATTTCCCAGTTGGCAGTGGCTCAGTTAAGTGTTTCTACCAAAATCAACGCCAAGGAAAAAGCCATGCTTGCCGAAGCACCCAAAGAATTTCTTGCTCGTATCGGCGATAGTAAATTAATTGGATATGTTTCCGAAGGCGAAAAACAGGAGATCAAAGTAGAATACTACGCTTTGATAACCTACGGCGGCAAAGAAATGGCACGTACAAAACCGCAAACTGCCACGATGTTTCCAGGTAACATATTTTTTCCTGGAAATATTTTCTTTCCCGGGAACATCTTTGACAAAATGGAAGGTGGAGAATACAAACTCATCTTTTTTATCAAGTCATCTGACCCGAGCGTACAAAAAAGCAGCAAAAGCTGGCCCAGCAAAACCGAATTTCCATTTTCACTCTAATTTATACCCATGAAAACTCATTATTTATTCCTCATATTAGTCTTATTCACCATCGCTTGTGGCAGCGGGTCAAGCTCGGAAACGAAAAGTGTTGTCAAAGAAATGCCCTTGGCAGGTGAAGACTACTTCATCGTCAGATATACTTACGAAGGCCAAGAAGTAGAGAAAAAGAAAACCTATAAAACCGATAGGGTGAAGGCAGTGTACCTCAACTCCGCCAACGACAACCCCGCCCCAGCGGTATATCTTCAATTTCCGGTTTTTACGGAGTCCTTCGTGCTGAACGTACAAGCCGATAAACCCGGCGACTATAAAGTGCCTCATGTGGACAAACATTCCCTGAATCTCTCGTTTATGGTGGGGCAATCAAAAAATGGAGAAGGCATTGCACACGATTTTCAAGCTGAAGACGTGACGGTGAGTATTCAATCTATTGAATTAAATGCAGACCCCACCGCTAAAACCAGCATA
>JANQUM010000231.1 GCA_030731175.1 Spirosomataceae bacterium | reverse complement strand
ATATTATAGTTCTTAAAATACCTCTCTTCTTCTTCTTCATTCAGTTGTTTCAAATTGGCTGTAACTCTGTTATATATGCAATATAGCTATTCTTGACTTATTCACTATAATTTTCGTAAAACCACTCCATGAGCTAATCAAGGGATGTTTTGGAAGCTAATTATATATTAAACTGCATTATGAAAATATATATAATTATTCCTGATATTCTCTACGACTGAAAAAGTCCTTGTTTTAATTATGAACAAGATTACTCTTCCGAACGGTACTTAAAATTGCGAGATGATACCCAAACGTCTTTTTGAAATCATCTAAATCGTAAGCGATATTTTCCAAAACAATCACACTAACGCTTGTTTCGGGGAAATAGAAATTCATTGAGCAAAAGCCGGGGACGTAGCCCGTTAGACCGAGTTGCAAAATGCCTTCTTTCGTATCAACCGTTACGCCGTAGCCGTAAGCCGTTTCTCCGAAAATCGGGTGGATTCGTACGGCGTTTGGCTGTTTGCTTGTCATTTGTTGGTACGTAGAATCTTGCAGCAATTTGCCTTTATATATCAGCTCGTTCCAGCGAGCCAAGTCATACGCATTCGAAGTAAAGCCCCCCGCTGCTGCATAAACGTCGGGGGTAGCCTCCTTCATTAATTCGCCGTTTTCTGATTCGGTATATCCATTAACCAATTTAGTAGATTGTTTGTATTCAGGATGATAGGTTGATTTTAGCTCATGTTTTTTAAATAGGTTGGTAGAGAGTTCTGCCAAAGATTTGCCTTCAACTACTTCTAAAATACCGGCCAAAAGCTGGTATCCAATCTGAGAGTAGGCGTACGCTGTTCCGACCGGAAACAGCGTTGGTTCGTTCAATTTTTCAATACCGTGGGTGTGCGTTAATAAATGGTGAATCGACACCGTATCTGCCCACGGTTCTGTCAAATCAGGAAGGTAATTTTTAATCGGTTTTCGCAAGTCTAACTTTCCGGCTTCGTACGCTTGTAAGATTAACGTCGCGGTGAATTGTTTACTGATTGAGCCGACGATAAATTCACTCTCAATCTTCAAAGGGTCTTTAGTTTCTAAATCAGCAAAACCGATGACTTTTTGGTAAATACGTTTACCATTCTGCGTAATCAAAACTACGCCGTTGAAGGGCTTGGTAGATTCCTGTTTCAATATATCATCTAACTTAGACGATAATAAGTCAGTTGGCTTAGTTGTAGTGCAACCGATTGAAAATAAGATTATTAGAGCGATGTACAAATTTTTCAATGGAACTTTAAATTAGCGTGCAATGAATTTTCTTTAACCTTTAACCAACTCCACCAACTTCGTCACCGTTTTCCAGTTGCGGGTTGTTGCAGAAACGCCTAATTTTTTCTCGAAGAAATTATTGCTGAGTTTGGTTTGGTGGTATTTATTGACGCATTTGAGGTAAACGTTTTCACCGACAATCTGAAACTGATCTGGCGAAAAATCGAGAGACGCTATTTCTTGAAGCTTATTTTCGACGGGAATTTCGGAAAGAAACGTGACGTGCAATTGCTCAATTTCGGCAGAATCCACAAACGGGTTTTCGGCAAAAGCATTTTGTAATTCTGTTGCTGTTTTGACAATTACGGGAACATCAAATTCGTACTGCTGCTGAATTTTTGATGAAATTGACTGGGCTAACTCGCTGTTTTCCTGTCTTTTAGCTTTAAAAAAGACATTCCCGCTTTGTATATAAGTCTCGATTTCTGAAAATCCCATTTCAGCGAAAAGGGCTTTTAAATCTGCCATCAGGATTTTGCGTTTCCCGCCAACGTTAATTCCCCGTAAAATAGCGATGTAAGTTTGCATAAATTAATTTTAGACTTCCTGCAATTTGGGGAATATGTTTCAGAAGTTGACGTTCAATAGTCGTTTTTTAACTCGTCTTTTTATAATTTAGAATTGCCCAAGTATTAAAAACTGTGGCGAAGCCAAGCATGACAAAAATGTGCTTTGAGATATCTGCAAGCCCGCTTCCTTTCAAAACTACCATCCGCATTACTTCAATAAAGTACGTTACGGGATTTAAATTAGCTATGGTTTTCGCCCATTCGGGCATACTATCAATTGGGGTAAACAAACCACTCATCAACAAGAATATCATCATAAAAAAGAAGGCAATTGACATTGCCTGCTGCTGCGTCTCGGCGTAGGTAGAAAGTAATAAGCCGAAACCCAACATGGCAATGAGGTACAAGGATAAATAACCATAAAGCAGAAACAAATTACCGAGCGGAACGATGCCGTAAATTACTCGGGCAACGATGAAAAGCCCAATACTAAAAATGAACATTCCGATGACCCAAAACGGGATTAATTTCCCCAAAATGAACAAGTGTTTTTTTATTGGTGTAACGTTGATTTGTTCAATTGTACCGACCTCTTTTTCTTTCACAATATTCAGAGAAGTCATGTACGCCGCAACCATCGTGACCAAAAAAGCCAAAATGCCAGGAACCATGAAAAAGTTGTAGTTGAGGTTCGGGTTAAACCAATTACTCGATGTGACTTCAATTATTGGTTGTGGATTAAAGCGGGGTTGCGTTATCCATTCGGCTCGAATATCGGCGTTGAAATTTGCGATAATGCGGCTCAAATACGCTCCGCCTAAGTTTGCTTTTGTGCCGTTGATGGCATTAACAGCGATGAACAATTGATTTTTATTTTCACGGACAAGGTTTTTCTCGAAATCAGCGGGAATTTCCAAAATCAAATCGGATTTATCGTTTTCAATTTGCTGGAACGCTGCGTTGAAAGAATTGCCGTAATCGGCTAATTTGAAATAGCCGGAAGCCGTAATTTTAGAAACAAGCGACTGCGAATACGAAGAACGATCGTGGTCTACAATCGAAATGGAGATATTTTTTACTTCGTAATCTGCTGCCAATGGCAATATCAGCAACTGAAAAAGCGGCAAGATAAAGATCATCGGCAACAATGCTTTATTGCGAAAAATCTGCTTGAATTCTTTCTGTAAAAGGAAATATAGAGTACGCATAATTGCTTAATTGAAAGTGCGAATTATTTGCTGAAATTTGACCCGAATTATCGACAAATTATTCCAACCTTATTTTGAATTTTTTGAAACTGACAGTTAGTAAAAAAACTGCCATTCCTACCAGGATAAGCGTTTCTTTCCAAATTGCTTCAATACCAAGTCCTTTAATCATGATGGATTTGACGATAATATAATACCATTTTGAGGGAATTATATTCGACACAATTTGCAGCGGCAAAGGCATATTTTCCAACGGAAACATAAAACCCGTAAAAATCATAACTGGCAGGAGCATTCCCATTAAGGAGAGTAACATGGCAGTTTGCTGGCTGTCGGTAACATTTGAAATCAACAGACCCAACGATAGTGCGACGATAATAAGTAAGGTGCTTTCGGCAAAAAGCAGCGTTACGCTTCCGTTTAGCGGCATATCTAACAAATAAACGCTCATTAATAAAATTACAACGAGGTTTATCAGCGATAAAACCAAATAGGGAATTGCTTTGGCGATAATGACCAAAACGGGACTAAACGGCGAAACGAGCAGCACTTCCATCGTTCCCATTTCTTTTTCGCGAACTATAGAAACAGAGGTCATCATGACGCAGACAATCATTAAAACCAACGCCATTACGCCAGGAACGAAGTTGGTTGCTCCTTTCAATTCAGGGTTATAAAGCATCCTGATTTCAGGAATTATTTGGAGCGGCATTGCCCGTTGTTGCATCAATTCGGTTTGGTAACTGCCCACAATATTGTTGATATACGTGGTAAGCGTTGAGGCAGTATTTGGGTCAGAACCATCGGCAATTACCTGAATTTGAGCTTTATTTAAACGCAATAAATCTTGATTGAAATTTTCGGGAAAAACGACCGCCATTTTAATATCGCCTTCCTGAAACGACGCCTCAATTTTATCAGGAGATAGCAACGCTTTTTTTATCTCAAAGCTACCGCTTGCCTCGATTTGGTCAATAATGCGTTGCGAAGCCTCATCTTTGGCGTAATCAACCACCACGATAGTTGAGTTTTTGATTTCGTTCGTCAGGGCGAAGCCAAACAGCAGGATTTGGGCAATGGGCATTCCAAAAAGCATCAGCAGGGTCTTTCGGTCCCGAAAAACGTGGTAGAATTCTTTTTTTACGAAACTAAGTAGCTGATTCATTTTCTTTCTACGTTAAAATTATTCGCCTCTTTTTGCACCACGTGCGAGTTCAAAAAATACGTCATCCATGGAAACGGCATTGAATTTCGCTTTAAGGTTTGTTGGCGTATCCAACGCTTTTATTTTCCCGTCCACCATCATCGATATTCGGTTGCAGTATTCGGCTTCGTCCATGTAATGTGTTGTTACAAAAATGGTAATTCCGCGATCGGCGGCGGCGTAAATCAAATCCCAGAATTGGCGGCGGGTCACGGGATCAACACCGCCCGTGGGTTCATCTAAAAATACAATTTGTGGTTCATGAATTATGGCGACAGAAAACGCCAATTTTTGCTTCCACCCGAGGGGTAACGACCCTACCAGCTTTTTGGCTTCTTTGCCTAATCCAAGCTGCCAATAAGCTGCTCACTTTTCGCTTTTATTTCGGAATTACTCAATCCGTAAATTCCGCCAAAAAAGCGGATATTTTCAACAACAGTGAGGTCTTCATAAAGAGAAAATTTTTGGCTCATGTATCCAATATGCTGCTTGATTTTTTCGGTTTCTTTGTAAATATCAAACCCCGCAATTGTGGCTTCTCCGGAAGAAGGTGTTGAAAGTCCGCAGAGCATCCGCATGGCGGTCGTTTTTCCAGCTCCGTTAGCTCCTAAAAAGCCAAATATCTCACCTTTATATACCTCAAAAGAGACGGAATCTGTTGCCACAAAATCTCCGAATTTCTTAGTTAACTCGTTCGCTTTAATTACGATTTCTTTCATGTGTTTTTCGGAAATTAATCTTCCATTAATTCAATGAAGCAATCTTCAATAGTTGGACGGATTTCTTTAAGTTCAATATTGCTATACTTCTTGCTATCAAGCTCTTCCATTAGTTTTGCATCTGAATTTCCTATTTCACTTTTAAGCGAAATATGATGAAATTCGCCGAATGAATTGCAGCTTTTCACCAAGTCTGATGCCCTGAGGTCGTGCAATAGTTTACTCATACTTTCGGCCTTTATGGCGTAAAGTTTATCTGGGTAGGTTTCAATAATTTTATCTGGCGTGTCAATTGATAGTATTTTACCATCTTGGATCAACGCAATGCGTTCGCAAAGCGTGGCTTCGTCCATGTAAGGTGTGGAAACGAGAATCGTAATCCCTTCATTCT
>JANQUM010000230.1 GCA_030731175.1 Spirosomataceae bacterium | reverse complement strand
GTGTTGACCAGCAACGTGGCTAGCAATACAAAACCAATCGAAATTATCAATGAAAACGACAGTAGTCTATTTGTGATAAAATTTAACCAACCTTTTGATGGTTTTGCTTTCAAATGCCAAATGCGGTTGATTGAATCTTGAATTTCTACAAATACACCAGTTGCCGTAATAATTAAGGTACTAATACCTAAAACGGCTGACCAAAAATTGTCATTTTTCTGCTGCTCCTGCTTGATATTTCGCAGAGTTTCTTGAATTTGAATGGCGAGGTCTTCTCCCATAATGTTGGCCATATAACGCTGTACTTCGCCGGTAATAATGTCGTCAGAATAGAAAATGCCCAGCAAAAACATAATTAGGTATAAAATGGGTGCAATCGCAAAAATGGTATAATACGAAAGTGACGCACTCTTTTTTGGAATTGCGGTATCACCGAAGTTGATAAAGCTATTTTTAAGAGCGGTAAAGAAAGAATTCATTTGTAAAAATTTAAATGTGTTTGTATGTACCCAATCTTTAAATCCTTGTTCCGTTTAGGTTACTTTTATTGTACTTGATAAAAGTAGTTTGGACATCACGATAATACTTAATATTTAACCCTGCAGCTAATACCTAACACAATTTGGGTAAATTTTTGCCCACTTTTTTGCTGGAATTGTTCTTTCAATGTTACATAAAACAATTTATAACTATGAAAAACGAAACCAAAAAAAGCAAAGATATCACAGCAGAAGAACTCATCAATGAAGGATTAGGAAATAAGGAGAAGCTTCAAGACGAAATGATGAGAAAAGAAATTGATGGTGAAATTACCGAAGAAGGAATTGAGACAATTGAGAAACTAAAGAAGACGGGAAATTAAGTAAATATCCGCTTTAAATTCCGACCTATTGTATCAAAAGCTGCCAAGCCGAAATGTTTGATAGGAGTGGATGCCATGAGGCTTAACTCTTGGAAAATATTGCTTTCGCCGTCTAAAAAGCGAAACATCGTTTGGGGTTTGTTCTTGGCATACATTTGTCCAAATACATCACCGATTGGATACCGTTTTTTCTTGATAACGTTCAGTAAAACGCTGGCGTAAAGCAAATGTCTCTTTTGCCACCAATTGCTTTTGAGCTGAGGTTTTCCTGTTTTTTCTAATTGAGCAACAATTTTTTGTAAGCGTTTTTGCGTTCCTTGAAATGTATATCCCGTTGCTGGATTTGTAGAGCCGCCCGCAGTTCCGATTCTTACAACGTGTGCTGAAGGAAACTCTTCGGTTGCTTCGTCCGTCATCGGTATAACGCCAAATTCATCCTCCAAAATTTTGTAAGCTGGAAGCTTTAGGTCGTTTGTGATGTATTTGTGGAGTTCGGCGTCGTATTCTTCTTGGGTAAGGAGCGATTCGCTAAAAAGCGTGTACTCGATCAACGCTGTTTTTTCATCGAAAGGAAGAATGTATATAAAGCGGCACTCGTCGTTTTTTTGCTCGACTCCAAAATTCATCATATCAGGAATATCGGGATTGAAAAACGATTCTTCAGTTTGTACTACAACGCCTTTAAAGTGCTGGAGGATGTTGTAATTTTCTGGTAGATTGAGCTTTAATTTATAAGTGCTGTCAAACACAAAATCGGCGGTAAAAGTATCACCGATTTTTGTTTGAACGCTTGCAGAATTGCCTTCGTCAGAAATTGCTTCCACACTACTTTTCAACCAGGTTACATTCCCGCTTTCTTTTAGCTTTGGAATAACAAACTTGTAAAAGTCAATTCCCCGAATTATTTTGTATTGGTAGTCTCCGATGTCGAGCAGCTGCTTTTCTCCCGAAGTATTATAGAAATTTACGGCATTCCAAGTTTTATAAACTATTGATTGGAAGGGGTTTATGCCATCTTCCCAAAAAGCCCACGTGCGGTCATTTTTGTTCTTTTCTTCTGGTTCAATAATAAGTATTTTACTATTTTTAAGCGTCGAGTTTATCAAATAGTAAGCCATTGATAAGCCAGACATTCCGCCGCCGCAAATGATGTAGTCGTATTTTTTCATAATAGCGGTGTGGAGCCTATCGTAGAAAAAGCTTTTTTACTTTATCAAACGTTGACGTGCCTTTCTGAATGATAACTTGATCGAACCAACGGGCCTGACTCTACATATTTGATGCCGCGGCGTTCGCCTTCTTCTTTGTAGTAAGCAAACATATCAGGGTGGATGTAGTCTATCACCTCGTGGTGCATTTTTGTTGGTTGTAAATACTGACCCAAGGTCAAAATATCAACGCCAACTTCCACCAAATCATCAATTGCTTTTAGTACTTCGTCTTGTGTTTCCCCAAGCCCAAGCATCATGCCAGTTTTGGTACGTTTGCCGTATTCTTTTATGCGGCGGAGTTCTTCTAAACTGCGGTTATATTTTGCTTGAGGACGTACCGGGCGGTACAATCTTTCAACGGTTTCCATGTTATGGGAAACGACTTCTTGCCCCGCTGAAATCATGCGGTATAGAGCATCCCAGTTCCCTTTCGTGTCAGGAATGAGCGTTTCAATCGTAGTTTCTGGAGCTAACTCCTTGGTTTTGATAACGGTCTGATACCAAATTTCGGCACCTTTATCCTTTAACTCGTCGCGGTTTACAGAAGTAATCACGGCGTGTTTTACCCCCATAGTTTTAATTGCTTCCGAAACCCTTGTTGGCTCATCGGTGTCGTATTCGGTTGGTCGTCCTGTTGCAACAGCACAAAACGTGCAACTTCTGGTGCAGACATTACCTAAAATCATGAACGTTGCCGTGCCAGCACCCCAGCATTCTCCCATATTTGGGCAGCTACCTGATTGGCAAATGGTGTGTAATTTATTATTGTCAACTATCTCTCTGACTTTGCGAAAACTCTCGCCGATGGGTAATTTCACCCGAAGCCACGAAGGGCGTTTGTTTGGGCGTTGAGTTTGGGTGGTATTATCAACCGCTGGCAGAACGGGAACTTCTATCATTTTATCTTCTAATGGTTTGCTCGAAAACAAAAACTGTTACTTATTAATTCGCTTATTACCGAAATATAATGTGACGTACGCCGAGGCATAAAAAGGCTTATTTTCGGCAAGTTGATTGGCAATAATTTCGGGTGAACGCAGGAAATAATCAAACGTAAAACCGAACTCAAAGCCGGTTACGCTATCTCCGAAAGTATTCATGTCAAGGTTTAACGCCGTTTTTGCGTGAACGCCCGGCACTACTTTTGCTCCTTTTAAAAAGCCCTGCCAAATACTTCCTGCACCAAGAATACTGTTTAGGTTGGTGTGGATGTCTGGGTTGAACGGAACAGTTTCGGGTTGGTCTTGATTGGGACTTTGATAGCGTATGTAATAGGGCTTTTCGATGCCAATAGTTGGGCCGGCTGCCAGAATTGCACTCAAACCTATGCCTTCGTCGTTATTTTTGGAAAATAAAAACCACTCTCTGCCGTATTCTGGACGAACCACGAATAAGTAATTCTTTTTACCCAGTACCACACGGTTTCCAATATTCGGGCTTAGCGTATTTTCTTTCGGATGCTTGATATTCACTAACTCCAACGCTACGTAGCGGTGGATGGTCTTACCTTCACGAATGTTAATTAAATTGGAATGCCGTAGCACAAAACCGCCAAGCAGGCCAGAATTAGTATTGGTTGTAGCTCCGTAAGCAAATATCTTAGAGTCTTCGATGGCTTCTTTTGGTGCTACTCCTTTTCTTTGAGAAAACACCACGAAAGGAAACGCAAGGATTGCAACGGTAAAAAGTATTTTTCTCACAATTTGTATTTTCGTTTACTTAAAGTTAGGCAGAATGTTTTAGCTTTGAACTACAATAACGCACGAATGTTAGATTTATATACGTTAAAATCAAACTTTCAGTTGCAATCAATTTTGTTTAATCAGTAAACTTCGAGCATGGCTACTTCAGCAATTAAATATTCAGGAAACCTACGAACTGAGGCAACCCACCTGCGTTCTGGCAAAGAAATCATCACAGATGCCCCCGTAGATAATAACGGCAAAGGCGAAGCTTTTTCACCGACTGATCTTGCTGCAACTTCGCTTGCTTCGTGTGCAATGACAATAATAGGTATTTCGGCGGCAAAAGATGGTGTTGACTTCACAAACAGCGAAATTTCAATGACCAAAACGATGTCTGCCGATTCACCACGACGAATAACGAAAATCGAACTTGATTTTAAGTTTAAAACCAACACCGAATTGACTGAAGCCCAACAAAAAAAGTACCAGCGAGTGGCTCATACTTGCCCAGTGGCGTTGAGTTTGCACCCCGATATTGAGCAGGTTTATAATTTCACTTGGTTGTAAAATAGAGCATATTTAAGTCTTTTTTTAGCATTTTTAATGTTTTATTTCCTCGGCTCAAAATCCCTTTTGAATTTTGCCCGTCTTTCATAAGTACGTCTTCTAAAGCGGCGAGTAACTCTGGTTTTAGTTCGGGAAAATTCTGTGAGATGTTGTAGCAAACCGTCATCGAAAATGCTTTGATGGCAATTGCCTCTTTTCCGCTCAAAAAACGGAGGCACAGGTCGTATATTTCGCCGAAAAATTGTTCTGGCAAATCCACTTCCTGCCAAACTCGCACTACATTTCGTTTGAAGGTATCAGAGGTTTCCGGAAGCTGAAGCCTATTCAGGATTGGGCGGTAGAAGGGTTTCAACAATTCAGGATTTTTGATGCATATTCTGCCAACTATCCAAGCCGAACGTTGTTGCAAACGGAGATTTTCCGACAAGAAAATGGTCATTAACTGAGCAAACTCGGCGTTGTTTTCAAGAATAAAATCGACAATCCGGAGGCGTTGTGAAGTAGATTGTTCTTTACACAGTTCAGTCCGAATATTCATCCTCGGCGGGTTCTTCGGGCGTTAAATTGTGTTCTTCCACAATGTAATCAATCAATGCGTTGCAACTTCTTCGCAGCGTATCAAATACTTTTCTGAAAACTTTTTTGTCTTCATAATACGGGTCTTGTACTTCTTGAACGCCTTCAACTTCGGGGTCAAAATCTCGTATCAAAAACAGTTTTCTTGCCGGAGGTGTCGCATTGAGATTTTCGTAGTAAAAGTTATAAACGGCTTCAAAATTTGCTTCATCCATAACCGCAATGTGATTGTAAGTTGTCAAATCCGCAACGCTTAATTTCTGTCCTACGTGGCTCGTTTCTATATTATGTTCGGATAGAACTTCGAGCGTGCGGCGGTCGGGAGATTTACCTACGTGCCAACCTTGTATTCCGGCCGAATCGGTTGAGATTTGCGAAGAAAGTTGCCTTTCTTGCACCAATTGCTTGAAAATGGACTCCGCCATCGGCGATCGACAAATATTTCCTAAACAAACGAAGAGTACTTTTACCATAATTTTATTTTA
>JANQUM010000229.1:3564-5395 GCA_030731175.1 Spirosomataceae bacterium | reverse complement strand
ACTGGCGAATAGCCAAAGCGGTACATTCCCACGTTTTCGTGAGTCTTTTGGGTCAAAAATTGCATGAAAAGTTGATGAAGTCAGTTGCCAAAAGTAAACATAATCCGAAACGGAACGGCAGTTGCGTTCGGATTTATCAGGAAAGAAAGCACCTTTCGAGGTTCAAAATTAAAAAATAACTAAATTCGCTACTTTTTGAGCGAAGGACGTTATAGCTTTCGGAAAGAAAGTACGGTAATTTGTGGCTTGTAGTAAATATTAAGAACACAGATAACACGAATTGAACTGATTTTCACTGACGGTTTGTCGCTACGATAAATTCAAAATCCGTTTCTATCCGCTTAATTCGTAAAACCCGTGTTCTAACAAATATAAATATATCGTCAGTGAGGACACTGACAATGGCATTAAAACAGAAATTAGAAAACAAGCATAAAATATGAGCAAACAAACCCTTTTTGATAAAGTGTGGGATTCACACGTTGTCAGAAAAATCAACAACGGCCCTGATGTATTTTTTATCGACCGACACTTTATCCACGAAGTAACAAGTCCAGTTGCCTTTTTAGGGCTGGAAAATCGCGGAGTTGGCGTGCTTCATCCTGAACGCACCTTCGCCACCGCTGATCACAATACGCCAACTATGAATCAGCACCTTCCGGTGGAAGATCCGTTGTCGGCAAATCAGTTGAAAGCGTTAGAAACCAATTCTAAAAAATACGGCATTTCACATTGGGGATTGGGTCATCATAAAAACGGAATTGTTCACGTAGTTGGGCCCGAAAACGGCATCACACTTCCTGGAATGACGATTGTTTGCGGAGATTCCCACACTTCTACGCACGGAGCTTTCGGGGCAATTGCCTTCGGAATCGGTACTTCAGAAGTTGAAATGGTGCTTTCTTCGCAGTGTATTATGCAGCCAAAGCCTAAAAAAATGCGGATTACCGTGAATGGGAAACCCGGCAAAGGCGTGTTATCAAAAGACGTAATTCTCTATATTATTTCAAAAACAACGGCTTCTGGTGCCACGGGTTACTTCGTAGAATACGCCGGAGAAGTATTTGAAGAAATGAGCATGGAAGGTAGAATGACGGTCTGCAATATGTCAATAGAAATGGGGGCTCGTGGCGGCATGATTGCCCCCGACCAAACAACTTTTGATTACTTAAAAGGACGTGAATTTTCTCCGAAAGGCGAAAAATGGGATGAATTAGTTGAGTACTGGAAAACCCTCAAAACCGACGACGATGCTGAGTTTGACGTAGAACTTGTTTTTGACGCCGCCGATATCGAACCGCAAATTACTTACGGAACAAATCCGGGACTCGGAACGGGAATTTCGCAAAACGTGCCGAAAGCCGGAAGCGTGAAAGACGGTGCAGCGAGTTACGCTAAATCGCTTAACTATATGGGTTTCAATGAAGACGAGCAATTAATCGGAAAACCCGTTGATTTCGTCTTTTTGGGAAGCTGCACCAACGGTCGTATTGAAGATTTTCGTCAGTTTGCTTCCATTGTAAAAGGTCGTAAAAAAGCGGAAAACATCACAGCTTGGCTCGTTCCGGGCTCTCATGTAGTAGAAGCACAAATCAAAGAAGAGGGCATTTACGATATTTTAATCGAATCAGGTTTTGAACTTCGTCAGCCCGGTTGTTCGGCATGCCTTGCCATGAACGACGATAAAGTTCCCGCCGGAAAATTAGCCGTTTCAACATCTAACAGAAACTTTGAAGGACGACAAGGGCCAAATTCAAGAACGCTTTTGGCTTCGCCTTTAGTAGCGGCGGCAGCAGCAGTGAGCGGGATGGTTTCAGACCCTCGAAGTTTC
>JANQUM010000229.1:1238-3464 GCA_030731175.1 Spirosomataceae bacterium | reverse complement strand
AAAAGAAAAATCAATCTTCGTGCCTTAGCGGCTTCGGGGTTTAAAATTAATTAGGAGATAAAGCCCACAATAAAAATATGGCATACGATAAATTTACGGTACTTCGCTCAACGGCGGTACCGCTTCCACTCGAAAACGTGGATACCGATCAAATAATACCCGCTCGCTTCTTGAAAGCAACAAAACGCGAAGGCTTCGGCGATAACCTGTTCAGAGATTGGCGGTATAATAACGACGATTCACCCAAGGCAGATTTCGTGCTGAATAATTCAATTTACAAAGGGCAAATCCTTGTGGGTGGACGTAATTTCGGCAGTGGCTCAAGCCGCGAACACGCCGCTTGGGCAATTTACGATTACGGCTTCCGCTGCGTGATTTCGAGCTTCTTTGCGGATATTTTCAAAGGAAATTCCTTGAATATCGGTATTCTTCCGGTTACGGTTTCTCCTGAATTTCTAGATAAAATATTTCAGGCAATCGAAGCAAATCCGAACGCTGAAATCGAAGTAAATCTTCCCGCTCAAACGGTCACAATCTTAGCAACGGGCGAATCAGAAGGTTTTGAGATTAACGATTATAAGAAAAATAACATGTTGAACGGGTTTGACGATATCGACTATTTACAGTCAATCAAGCAAGAAATCGCTGAATTTGAAACCACAAGACCGTTTTGATTTAGGTTTTAATTCACCTAAATACTATACTACGCCTAAATGAGATACCTTGAAATAATGGACACGACACTCCGTGATGGTGAGCAAACCAACGGCGTGTCGTTTCCTTCTTCCGAAAAACTAACCATTGCTCGTTTACTTCTTAAAGAGGTGAAGGTTGACCGCATTGAAATTGCTTCCGCCCGGGTTTCTGACGGAGAGATGGAAGCGGTGAAAAAAATCACGGATTGGGCTAAAGACGAAGGATTTTTGGACAAAATTGAAATCCTGACTTTTGTTGACGGCGATGCTTCTATTAATTGGATGCTCGAATCTGGTGCAAGGGTGATGAATTTGCTTACAAAAGGCTCGCTAAACCACTTAACGCATCAGTTAAAGAAAACGCCCGAGGAGCATTTTTCAGAAATTGAAAAGGTAATTTCTTTAGCTCAAAAAAATGATATTGACGTAAATATTTACCTCGAAGATTGGAGTAACGGCATGCGAAACTCGAAAGCGTACGTTTTTCAATTTCTTGATTTTCTATCAACTCAATCCATAAAACGCGTACTTTTTCCCGATACTTTAGGAATCTTAACGCCAAGAGAATCGTACGACTTCTGCAAAGAAGCGGTGGATAAATTCCCGAATTTGCACTTTGATTTTCACGGTCATAACGACTATGATTTAGGCGTTGCTAATGTCATGGAGGCAATTCGGGCGGGAGTTCACGGCGTTCACTTGACCGTTAATGGAATGGGTGAACGGGCGGGAAACGCTCCGTTATCAAGTACCGTTGCGGTTATTAATGATTTTATGCCCGAAATCACGACGGGCGTAAACGAGCAGTCGCTTTACACAATTAGCAAATTGGTTGAAACGTTTTCGGGCATTAGAGTTCCGAATAACAAACCGATTGTGGGCGAAAACGTGTTTACACAAACCGCAGGTATTCACGCCGACGGAGATAAAAAAAATAACCTTTATTTTAGTAAGTTATCGCCCCAACGCTTCGGTAGAAAACGCACGTATGCTCTCGGGAAAACATCAGGCAAAGCAAATATTGAGCAAAATTTACAGGAATTAGGTATAACCCTTTCCGACGTTGATATAAAAAAGGTTACTCAGCGGATTATTGAATTGGGCGACAAAAAACAAGTTGTCACCCAAGACGATTTGCCTTACATTATTTCCGATGTTCTGGATAATGATATTGCCGAAGCAACCGTAGAAATACTGAATTATGTACTAACTCACTCAAAAGAGCTTCGCCCTTCTGCAACCCTAAAAGTAAGAATACGCAATAAAGTTTTTGAAGAACACGCTCAGGGAGACGGGCAATACGATGCTTTTATGAACGCCTTGCGGATGATTTGTGAAAAAGAAGGGCACTTCGTCCCAACGCTTACAGACTATGCTGTCAGGATTCCACCGGGTGGAGAAACGGACGCACTTTGTGAGACAATTGTCTCTTGGAAACTCGGTAAACGAGAATTTAAAACCCGTGGGCTTGACTCTGACCAAACGGTTTCGGCAATCAAAGCAACGGAGAAAATGTTGAATATAATTTAAT
>JANQUM010000229.1:0-1138 GCA_030731175.1 Spirosomataceae bacterium | reverse complement strand
CTCGCAGTATTAGCCGGAGACGGCATCGGACCGGAAGTTATTGACCAGGCAATCAAAGTAGTTGATGCCATTGGTAAAAAGTACGGTCACACCATTAACTATACCCACGCAATCACCGGAGCCGTAGCTATCGACGAAGTCGGGAATCCGTATCCTGATGAAACGCACGAAATCTGTATGAACGCCGACGCGGTATTATTCGGAGCAATTGGACATCCGAAATTTGATAATGACCCAACAGCGAAAGTTCGTCCGGAACAAGGGCTTCTTGCCATGCGGAAAAAGTTAGGGCTTTACGCCAATATTCGCCCGACATTGGTTTTCCCTTCACTGCTTCATAAATCTCCTTTGCGGAGAGAATTGATTGAAAACGCGGATTTCGTTTGTATTCGGGAATTAACGGGCGGTATTTATTTCGGAGAAAAAGGACGCAATGAAGACGGTAGCAAAGCTTGGGACGTTTGCGAATACACAAAACCCGAAGTAGAAAGAATTATTCGTTTAGCTTACCAATACGCTATGCAGCGAAGTAAAAAACTTTGTATTGTTGACAAAGCAAACGTACTGGAAACCTCCCGTTTGTGGCGTGAAGTAGGGCAATCATTAGAAAAAGAATACCCTGAAGTTGAAACCGAATACCTTTTTGTGGATGCCGCCGCCATGCGGATAATCCAATGGCCAGAAGGTTTTGACGTGATGGTAACAGAAAATATGTTTGGTGATATTTTAACCGACGAAGCATCGGTTATTTCGGGATCAATGGGATTGATGCCGTCGGCTTCAATCGGACTTCACACTTCTGTTTTTGAGCCAATTCACGGGTCTTATCCGCAAGCGGCGGGAAAAAATATTGCAAATCCATTAGGAACGGTGCTTTCTGCCGCCATGATGTTTGAATACGCCTTCAAGTTGATGGACGAAGCCCAAGAAATCAAAGACGTGGTGAATAAATCACTCGCCGAAGGCATCGTAACGGTTGATATTGCCGATAGCGGAAAATCTTATTCTACTTCAGAGGTGGGAGATTGGTTGGCGAAGCAGATCAATTAAAACTACTAATCGCAAATTTGTTCGTGTCGCAATGGATGGAACTGTACAGGTAACATCCGTTGCGGGACGTACTATATCTTCTCAAAAT
>JANQUM010000228.1 GCA_030731175.1 Spirosomataceae bacterium | reverse complement strand
GACAAATACCATCAACTACGGAGAAGATCTGCCTTTGGCTCAAGGAATTAAGTTTGATTTGTAAGCCAAAAATGTAACTGCTGATTAGATAGTTCTATTTCTTGAAAACAAACAAATTTTGAACCAACCACCTGCTTTTTTTAAGTTTCGATGCCTTATAATATTGCTGACGGCATGTTTTATCGCTCATAGTGGAGCGGTAAAGGGGCAATCGGCGTTTTCTTACGTGGGCATTCCTGCAAATGCCACCCAAAATGCTCTCGGCAGCAATGTTATAAGTTTGGTAAATTCACAACCACTTTCCTTTTTACAGAACCCGGGCTTATTAGATTCCGCCCAAAATAATAACCTCGAAGTAGGAATTTCTCCCGTATTCGGTCAAGGAATTTACACAGCCGCCGGTTACGCTTTCCAGGATAAGAAAAAAAGGCAGTGGGCGGTCGGGTTTCGGGGAATTTCCTTCGGAGAATTTGCCGGAACTGATGCCGTGGGCAATCCAACCCAAACTTTCGGAGCGGGGAATGCTTTACTGTCCGTTGCCCATTCAAGAAAAATCAAATATATTGCTTTTGGCGTAGCTGCCAAAATTGTGACTTCGTTTATCGAGTCTTATAATTCTACCGCGTTTTTGCTTGACGTTGGTGGCGTTTTTCGACATCCCGAAAAGGATTTCACTTTCGGAATGACCGCCCGAAATCTCGGATTTTCAATCAGCCGTTTTACTGATGTGCAGCAGCAACTACCATTCGATTTGTTGATTGGAACAAGTTTTAAACCCCAATATATGCCCGTTCGGTTTACGATTTCTGCAAATCAATTGTACCGCTTTGAAAGCTTAGAACCGCAAGGTATTTTGGAGAAAATCTCGACGACGCAGCAAGTAGCAGGGCATTTGAGCGGAGGGGCGGAATTACTTTTCAACGACAAAATTATTCCGATGATCGGGTATAATTACCGCCTTTCGCAAGAAATGAGTTTAGGGGAAGAAAACCGCTTCGGAGGATTATCTTACGGCTTGCGTTTTCAGACAAAACGCTTTCAACTTGCCGCTTCCCGAACCAACTACTTACCCCAAATTGGACGTTGGATTTTTAGTGGGAGCTGGGGGTTTTGAATAATGGTACAAACATCTGATTTCTTGAAGGCAATGTCGAATAATAATCTCATGAAACTTTAAAACTCCTTTTTAGTTTTAACTAAATGTGAATTAGAATTTGGCTATTGACGAAACAGCAAAATTCGCCGTCATTTATTATTGACTCTATGCCGTATAAAGAATTTATTGATCAGCTCAACAAAAATGGAAGGCAACGTCTTCCATTTTTGTTTGTAATTGACTTCGAGATGGAACAACCGTTCGTTATTCCATTGAGCGAACTAAATCAGGATCGGGTGCGGTTTGAGATGGAACCCCAACGAGTGGCTGGGCGTGAGGATTTTGAGCTGAGTGAGGTTGCTATCCTGCAGAAATCCCCGCTCCCCTTTTCTACTTACAAAAAAGCCTTTGATATTGTTAAAGAAAACCTGAATTACGGCAATAGTTTTTTAACAAACCTGACCGCCGAAACACCAATTGAATTGGGGGTTTCTATGGAAGAAATCTACGAAAAAGCACGGGCGAAGTACAAGTTATTTGTAAAGGATAACTTCCTGTGTTATTCACCAGAAACGTTCGTTCAGATTACGGGTGAGGGCAAAATTTCTTCTTTCCCGATGAAAGGCACTATTGATGCCAAGCTGCCCAATGCGGAATCACTCCTACTCAATGATCTCAAAGAAAAATACGAACACACAACCATCGTTGATTTAATCAGAAACGACCTCAGCAAAGTATGTAATAAAGTGTGGGTTGAACGCTTTCGGTATGTAGAAAAAATCACGAAAGACGACGGGCGGGAATTACTGCAAGTCAGTTCCGAAATTTGCGGACAATTACCCGAAGACTGGCGGGATAATATCGGTGGGGTTTTAAATGAACTACTTCCCGCGGGTTCTATTTCGGGAGCACCAAAAGATAAAACCGTAAACATTATTCAGGAAGCAGAAAAGCTAACTTACGAAAACGGGAAACGAGGGTTTTACACGGGGATTTTTGGCTTATTTGACGGCGAAAGCCTGAACTCTGCCGTGATGATTCGGTTCATCGAAAAGCGTAACGGGCAATTTTACTTCAAAAGTGGCGGCGGTATCACCACCCGCAGCGATGCCCGTAAAGAATATCAAGAATTGGCGGATAAAATCTATTTACCGTTGGGATAAAGAGATCATTTTAGACTTTTTCGCATCTAACTTCCTTGTTCAATTCTTATTGGTTTAGTTCAACACAACAAATCTACCCTTCCCACCAATAGCGTAGCATTTAGCTTCGCCGCACTGAACCACGTGGTAAGGGTCGTTAGAAACGCTTTGCCACATCTTTCCATCATCTGTTGATTTGCTTACGCCCGATGTTCCTACTATGAAGAACTCGTTCTTTCCCGATTGCCAAACCGATTCTTTCAAACCAAATGGCTTTGCGGTTTCGGTGAAATTCCAGGTATTTCCACCGTCAAAAGTTTGAGCAATATTGGGGTATTCCGTTTTGTCATCCACGTAATCTCCGCCGACAGCAAAGCCACGTTCTTCACCCAAAAAGTACAACCCAAAAATTCCGGCAGTACTTCCCTGTTTGAAAGGTGTTTGCGAAACTTGCCACGACTTCCCCGCATTCTCCGAAATATAAACGCGACTTTGCGTGCTGAATAACACTCGTTTTTTATGAACAGAAATATTAGAATTACTCGCCGCAAAAGACGCTTCGCCCTCTATCATGTCAGGGAATATTTCAGGATTTATTCGTTTCCATGATTTCCCGCCGTTCGTTGTTTTTAGCACGTAAGGTTTACCGCTGATGGGATCGCCGAGAACATAACCCGTCTTTTTATCTTTGAATTTTAAGCAATCGAGAAATACGCCCGTTTCTGTTGTTTCAAAAACTACTTCCCAGCTTTTTCCTCCATTGGTAGTTTTATAAATCTTTGCTGCTCCGGTTTCGGCTTCTCCGGCAGACATCGCCACGGCGTTTTGTGCATCAAAGGCGTAAATTCCACGAAAATCGAGCTTTACGTCAATCGTAAAAACCTCCCAACTTTTTGCCCCGTTTACAGATTTTACGATTGTTCCACCCGAGCCACCCGCCCAAATTACGGCATCATTCACTACGCTCATGGAACGAAAAGATGCGGTGGTTTTGGTTGATAAATCAGCGATATCCTGCGAAATCGCCGCCGGTGAAATCAAAATACAGCCAAGCAGAAGTGTGTTTTTTATCAGTTGTTTCGTCTTATTTCTCATATAGTTGATAACTTTGTGAAGTGAGTTTCCCGAAGGTACATATTTTATTAACAATTGCGTTGCTGACATTTCCGGTTTGGGGATGGTCACAGCAAGGTGATGTCAGCGTGTCTTACGGTAAAACTTCTATTGAATTAGATGAAAAATTTACGATTAAAATAGTAATTCGGGCGAAAGAATACGAAGTTTCTGATTTCCCTCAAATTGACGGTTTTAATCGGGCGGGGCGATCAGTGGCACACGTGGCGTTTAAGAAAAATGGCGTTCGGGGTATTGAACACACCATAACCCAAAGTTACATTCCTAAAAAGTCAGGGGCGTTCAAGCTTTCCCCGACCTCAATTATTGTAAACAACGTAGAACGAAGTCTGCCCGGTGAAATCATCAATGTGTTATCAAGTAAAAGTGATGAAACTTACGTGACGGATTCGCTCCGAACGGAAATCATTACACTTGACGCGAAAGAAGATGCCCAATTAATAATGAACGTTTCTAAGGAATCGGTTTTTGTGGGGCAAGGTTTTAAAGTAACAGTAGGCTTTTACGTTGCGGACGTAAACACCGTTGGTTGGGATTTTCCGAACGACCTTAACGCTCAGGTTGAGGCAATGGCCCAAGCAATCAAACCCGCAAATTGCCTTGAAACCCGTAGGGGGATTACCAATATCACTGCACAGCGAACCCGAATAAACGGCCGGGGCTACACACAATACACAGTTTTTGAAGCCACCTATTACCCGCTTAATACAACGGCAATTACTATAAAGCCGGTAACCCTAAACATGCTCAAAACCGGCACAGAAACCGAAGACATCAAGAGAGGTTTTTTAGCGAAAGCCGCAAAAGTAAGCGTAATGCCGCTTCCCGAGCATCCCTTAAAAGACAAAGTACCCGTTGGTAATTTTTCTGTACGGGAATGGTTAACCAACGGCGAAACGGAAACAGGCGTAAGCGTGCCGTACGAATTTCGAATAATGGGTGAAGGAAACTTTGCCACCGTAAATTTGCCCACGCCAGAAAATGATGCCCTTTTTGACTTTTACCCGTCGGAGGTAAAAAATAATATTCAGGAAGGAAGTTTGAACGGCGAACGTATCTTTAAATTTATGATATTCCCGAAAGACTCAGGCACTATATCGCTCGACAATTATTTCAGCTTTATATATTTCAACACCAATAAAGCCGCTTACGATACCCTTACTTCAAGCGTCACGTTGCGTGTTTCGGGAGAAAAAATCACATCGGCAAGTCGCAAGCAAAACGATATTTACGACGGATTAGAAAATATCAACTCAGCGGATATTCCGGTAAACTACCGCATTATTCTGAAAAACTTATCCAACGTACTGATTATCAGCATGATAATTGCCTTACTTTATATGATGAGGAAAAGCAAAACGGGTTAACTTACAGATCCGAAAATAAAACTACAATATACTAATTCACGACACTTACGAATGAGCAGTACTTACGGTAAAATATTCAAGATTTCAACTTTTGGGGAATCGCACGGCAAAGCAATTGGAGTAACCATTGACGGCTGCCCTGCGGGCCTTGACTTTGATGAAGAATTTATCCAGCACGAACTTGACCGCCGCAAGCCGGGGCAATCACGCATAACTACCCAACGAAAAGAAGCCGATACCTTTCAAGTGCTTTCGGGAGTTTTTGAAGGAAAGACAACCGGAACGCCCATCGCCATCGTGATTTATAACGAAGATCAACGCAGCAAAGATTACGGCCATATTGCTGATAAATTTCGCCCATCGCACGCTGACTATACGTACACCGAAAAGTACGGAAACCGAGATTACCGAGGCGGTGGACGCAGCTCGGCTCGTGAAACGGCGGCAAGGGTAGCGGCGGGAGCAGTTGCCAAATTAATTTTGAAAAAACTCGGTGTTGAAGTATTTGCCTACGTTACACAAATTGGTAAAATGGCTCTCGAGAAATCATACAAAGAACTTGATTTGAGCAAAATAGACGATAACGCCGTGCGTTGCCCTGACCCTGAAATGGCTCAACAAATGTTTGATTATATTGACGAAACCCGAAAAAAAGGAGATTCAATAGGAGGCATAATCACGGGCGTTTTGACGGGAGTTCCGGTTGGTTGGGGCGAACCCGTTTTTGACAAACTCCACGCCGAACTCGGCAAAGCGATGCTGAGTATAAACGCCGTGAAAGGTTTTGAATACGGTAGTGGTTTTGAAGGCGTAAAATTATTTGGCTCAGAACATAACGACGAATTTGAGATTGACGAAGCCGGAAAAGTTAATACCACCACTAACCATTCGGGCGGTGTGCAGGGCGGTATTTCAAACGGCGAGGACGTGTATTTCAACGTGGCGTTTAAACCAACGGCAACGATTATGAAAGACCAAAAAAGCGTAAACGCGAGCGGAGAAGCTGTAACCGTAAGCGGAAAAGGCCGCCATGATCCTTGCGTTCTGCCACGTGCCGTTCCTATTGTAGAAGCAATGTCAGCACTTGTTTTGGTTGATTTCTATTTGCGTGCGAGAGGAAATAAGCTTTAATCAATTAGTTTCATTAACACCACTCAATACAAATAAACGCCTTTCTTTTCTTCGTCGCCCAAAACTACCTGCACGTGTTCATTCAGCGTGGTAGAAAGTGCGTAGCCAACATAATCTGCGGCAATAGGAAACTGCGGGTGATTGCGGTCAACCAATACGGCAACTTGCAGTTTTTTTAGCGGAATACTCAGAAATGGTCGTAAACAAAAGGCAAGCGTTCGCCCGGTATTTAGTACGTCGTCTGTGATGATAACAGATTTGTTCTTGAAAGTATCAATGGTACTTTTGATGTTTATTTCAGGCTGTGAAGCCGCTTTTTTGTTAAAAGAAACTTCGGCAATACTAATTTTGCATTTCGCAATTTTAACGAGTTCTGCCACAATTAGTTCGGCAAAGATAAATCCCTCTCCCACCACCCCGGCAATAACGATTTCTTTCTCCGAAAAGTTATTCTCGTAGATTTGGTACGCAATTCGCCGAATTTTTTGATTCGTTTGAGTAGCGTTTAAAAGTAAGTTGCTCGCTTTTATTTCGTCCATAAGGTAGAATTGTAAAATCAAAATTACAAAATGTAAATAAAACGTGGTGCATTCTTCTTTCCTTTCGGGTCGTTTTTCTATTTTTGCGACCACAAAACGAAGAAATTTACAGAAATGACAATCAAAACGAAGAAATTCGCCCTCGATAAAAAGCATTATATCAACTATTCTTTCCAACGCCGCATGATTACCCGCTGGTTTTGGTTTTTGATTCCCGCTGCCGTATTGGTCTTAGGACTAATTCTACACTTTACCGGAATTTACAAAAACTACTGGATTCCGATAACCGCCGTGGTCGGAGCAATCTTATACGCGGTATTCTGGTACGTGCAGTTTTACGCCGCCACCGAAATGGAACAAAACAAGCAGATGTTTGACCGCTTTTCGTACGAAATAGACAGCCGCCACATTTTGATGAAAATCAATGCCAAAGAAGGCGGAATGATTAAATGGGATACCATTGAAAAAGCAGAAATGACCAAAGATGCGTTTATGTTATTTATCAGTAACGCTCAGTTTTTGCGATTCCCGTTCACTGTTTTCAACAGCCCACACGATTTAAAGCTGATGGAAACGATTCTGAAACGGAAGGAGTTGATGAGCTGATATATTTTACTTCAAAAAAAATGCCCAACCATTTTTGGAGAGCGTTTTTAGTTATTTTACTCTTTGTCAAACAAAAAGTCGGTTACATCGATTTTAAAAAGTCGAAAAAATCACTTTTTGAGCTAAAATTTAGTTTCCTGTTTATATTCTTTCGGTGTGTTTCTACAGTGTAAAAACTGAGACTTAGGTTTTCTGCAATTTTTTGGGTGGTATGCCCCTTTTTGATTTCTAAAAGAATATCAATTTCTCGATTTGTTAGGTTGTTTTTAAGTTTAAAGATGTCTTTTTTTCCTTTTAAAACAACCTTCTTTTGTAATCCTTTTTCGAATACAATTTCACCGTCCATAACCTGATGTAGTGACGCAATCAGAAGATCTGCTGGTGTAGTTTTTGTTATGTATCCATTTACTCCTAATTCCTTAAATTTAATTAGGTCACTCTCCTCTGCATACATACTTAAAACTACTATTTTACTTTTATGTACCTGTTTGGCTAATTCTTTTACAATATCCAACCCAGATAAATGAGGCATATTATAATCTATTAATACCAAATCAGGAGTTAATTTGCAATAGTTGTGTACTGCTTCTCTACTGTCTTGTACTTGATTAAGTACTTTGAATTTGCCAGACTCCTTCAATATCAGGCTTAAGCCCTGAGAAAAAAGTACGTGGTCGTCAATTATTAAAACGTTAATTTTCATAGGCTATTTCTATAAAGACACTTGTTCCTTTATCAGTTGATTCGATAAAGTAATGAAAATCTAATAAAGCAACCCTACTCTGAATGTTTGTGAGCCCTATTCCTGCATATTCTTTTGAGGTGTCGTAGCCCTTACCGTTGTCCTCTACGTTTACCCGTATCTTATTTTTTTCGTGGTAAATTTCCACGAAAACCTCGGTTGCTCCGGAGTGTTTAAGGATATTGGTTAACAATTCCTGAATGATTGCATAAGTGTTCTGTTTCTGATTGTCGCTAAGTTTATCAAATTGGTTGTCAGAATAGTCTTTAAAATAATAATTTATTGAGGAAAAGTCATTCATTCGCAGAATCAGCTTTTCGATTTCAACGGTATTATAAATTGTAGTATTTGAACGAACAATATTATGGCTTATCACTCGTAACTCATTGATTGCCAAAAGTATAAGTCCTTTTGCTTCTATTGTACTATCCTTTTTCAAATTGAGGTACTCCAATGCGGTTGCAAGCGTATTACCAACTTGGTCATGCAGGTTTCGGCCAATTTTTGTAATCTCGTTATTATTTAGCTCATGCAAGGATGAGGTAAGTTTTGAAAGTGTCTCGTCGGCAACAGATTTCAATATTAGCTTAGACTTCAATTGCACAAATGATAGATAGATAAATGCCGCAATAAGAAAATATGGACTTAAAAAGCTCAGTTCATTGTATAACTTAAAGCCTTGGGTACTGAAAAGCTCAATAGTATGCCTTATCAAGAAAGGCGATAGAGTGGCTAAAGCTCCAATTAAAAACCATTTTGATTTCCCTCTAATAAGGTATAAAAAAGCAAAGAAGAATATCCAAACAATATTAGCATTAGCGAGGTACATAATAAGATAGTAAATGTAGTTATTTACAAATACGAAGTAATTAGGCGGCAGAAAATAAGTGAGTGCTAATGCCAGGTTCTGAACCATCAAAATGCCCGCAAATGTTTTATATAACTTCGGAAACTTTAATATTCCTTTTACCAGGAAAAATCCAAAAGGGTGGAAACTTGCGTTGGCGATAAGGTTCATAAAGCCTGCAATATTTCCTGAATTTAAAGCGAAATTTGGGGAGAAACTCACTGTATCAAAGTAGCCAAGATACGCTGTTGCAGTTACTGTTAAGGCGAAAATAAACAATGACAGACTAATAAATAGCCTATTTTTAAAAAACAAACCCACAAACAGGGCTGCTATAGAAATGATTGTCAGCAGCGTAAGTTGAAATACCTTGAAGTAACTGAATTTGATGGCGTTAGTTAGGTAATAGTCTTCGGTTTGTATAACTAAGCCGACGTCGTGCGATCCCGTAAAACGTTTAGATTGTATGAGTAATCCAACTTCTTTTTGTGATGGGATGACCAACGGAAATGCTAAATCGAAATTATGATAAAATCTTTTCGATAAAGGTGTTGTCCTGTTTACACTACCAATATATGTGAGGTTGCCTTCATTTAAAAGGTAAGCTTTTAGTCCTTCTGATCTTCGGTAAATTATTTCAGTCGCTAGTTTCTTTTCTGCGTCGCTTGTGTTTTTCAAGTTCAAGTAAACCCAGCCGTACTCTGCACCAGGAACTTGCCCAAAACTAACCTTTTCTTTGTTTTTGTTTTTAGTAAAGTATTGATTGATAAATAGCTGCAAACTATCGTGACCCTTTTCAAGGGGAATTTTTTCGTACGGAAAAATGCTAGCTAATTCATTAACATCTTGAAAGGTAAATGAATTATTTATACGAACGATTCCCTTATGCCTGGCCTCGTCATCTTTGGCGATATTACAACTCAAAATAAAAAACGGAGCAAATATTCCCATTAACCGTAACGATAAAAACAACGGTAGCTTTCTGTAAAAAGGAAAATTTTGCTTGGAAAACATTTAAACAAATGTACTCTTTAAATCTAACTTCATAAAATACCTGCTAACGGGTATTTTATGAAATTACAAATTGGTTTTCCTTTGCATTTGAGCTTTATAGCCATTTAAAATAAGCAGTAGCCATGAAAACTTTTTGTCTTTCATTATTACAGATGTGCAATTTAGCCAATTGCTGACTCTGACAAAATGTACAAAAGAAGTGCAGCTACGTAAAGCTCGCTCTCGCTACTTGCGAAGCACTAACTTACGGGCTTTGTGCAAGCAAAACATTCTTTTAAGTACAAACGATTTAGGTGTTTGTATGTGCGTAACTCGATATAGTAATTTGCTACTGCCTGTAGCTGATTCTATTCATTATAGTTGCCACCAAACAGTATATAAGTGGTGAATGGAGTAATACGATGACTTCTTTAGCTACTGAATTCGATTATAAAATTAACTTTTCGTGCTTTCCTAAAATACCTTGCTCTATGAAATTAGTGTTTATTTCAGTATTACTTATGCTCACATCCACGAGTGCCTTTTCTCAGCTTGCCCAGTGGGCCTTTTCAAACGATGAAACTTCGGCAACTAAAACAACGAACGTGACTGCTTCCCGTGTTACTGCGGTAGGAGTTGGGTCTACTGCAATTAGGAATATTTCGTTAAATCCTTTTTTTAGAGCAACAGATTGGCCACAATCAGAAATCGCAGAATTCACCTCTTATTTTGAATTCTCCATCACTCCTGATGCCAACCAACTACTCATGTTGAGCAGTCTTACCTTTTGTGAGTTCAATAATGCAAGCGGTCCGCAAAGTTTCTCTATCAAGACGAGTCGTGACAACTTTAGCAGTACCATTTATTCCCGAATAATTCCCGCCGATAATTTAGTTAGAGAACATACCGTTGATTTGAGAAAAACGGCTTTTCAGGGCGTGGAGTTTGGAATAACCTTTCGGATATACGGTTACAATAGCCGTATGGAACGCGGTTTTTGGTACATCGATGATATTGCCATCAATGGCAGTTCATCTCAGCAAGTGTCAAATTCGCAATTCAAAGATGCTGTAAACGAGAACGCCATAGTTTCAACAAGCCGCATGGTAAGCACTACGGCAAAATTTAGTGACTTTATCGCTGATCGAGACTACCCCGCAAAAGCTGCTTACCCAGCAAACGTAAAAATTGACCCACTACGGGAACAGATAGAAGATAAAAAAATAACCTCGATGCTTGATGACGCACCGAGCGGCAACCAAAGTTATTTCCGTTTAAATCAAGTAGCCATTGACAGCAAACGAAAGTATTCTCGGCTCGTAGCGGTAAGTGATGCCAAAACTACTTTCTCAATTACCGTCATTCCGAACTCCGCAGCAACATTTGTAAAAGTGAAAACTGGAAGAAATAGCAAATTAAAAAACTACCGAATCTTTGACCGAAACGGATTGCTGCTGCATGCAGGAAAAGTGAAAAGAAAAGGCATTCCGATTCAAAACTTAGCCGTTGGCGAATATCAAATTCAACTCACAAAAAAAATACACAACCATTCAGCCAAAAACTTCACGGCTAATTAAAAATTGCAGAAAGAACCTTTGAATATACCGTTGAGTGAACCTTTTATAAATTTGAATACGTGCTTTCCTTTACAAAAAATAAAAACAATTAAATGAACGATTCTTGAATTAAATTTTATGCCACTTCTCCACCTAAACCAAAAGAAACAGGTTCCATTTTTTAATATAACCTACCTTGAAAGCGATGATAATTACACCAACGTACATACGGTATCGAATACTAAAATTTTATCTTCTTACACAATTGGGGTTCTTTACCAAAGACTTGATCAAGAATTGTTTTATCGGGCAAATCGTAAACTTGTTTTTAACCTATCGTTTATTGGTGAGATTTGGTATGTCGGGGCGTACGTTTACGTCACGTTACTTTCGGGGAAACGGATTGAATTTTCCCGTCGGCGTAGCAGCCAGTTCAAAAAGTTCATGAAATCGAACCATGGGTTTAAAATACCCTACCGCTATTCCTCAAAACGTTTGCTAAATACTTCAACGTTGGCAAACAAAAATCTTGCTTTGAAATGTAATTGGGCATAAAAGCATGGTGTCTTAATAATGCTTCTTTCCAGAGAGTTGTGTACGAAACTTGCCCTCTTCTTGGGTTTTGCTACTTCAAACGTAGGCTTCACGCTCGGTTGAAGATTTATAAGGCGAAAGCTCGTGGAATGTACTTAGCCAATTTAAACAGGAAGAATTTGGCACCTTTTACTTCACTTTGGTTGGCTCAGAATAGAACAGTGAACCTTTACTAGCTAAAATCCCTTTAGGCTATTGCCTAAAGGGATTTTATTTTACCCCAACTTCTTCAGGGATTCTTCTATTGCTTTTATTTTAGATTCAGCGTCGGCAAGTTTCTCACGTTCCCGCTCCACAATTTCGGGCTTTGCGTTTTGAACAAACCGCTCATTGGCAAGTTTCTTTTCTACCGAACTCTTGAAACCGATTGTGTATTCACGTTCTGCCTGTAGTTTTCCCCGCTCGGCTTCGGCGTCGAATGAATCTCCTAAGTCAATTCCGAATTCGTCGCCTTTTATAACTAAGCTTACGCCAGATACCGTGTTTTCGGTAAATGTAATCTCAGATATGTTCGCCAGTTTCTGAATCAACGACGCTACGCTTTCGTACTTCGATTTATCTGCGGCTTTGATGCTCAACGCCAACGCTTCTTTTGGCGACATTCCCTTAGAACTCCGTGTATTCCGAATCCAGGAAACTAATTCAAAAAGGACGTCAAAGTCTGCAAGTAACTCATTATCAGCACTACCGCCCTTCGGGAATTCAGCAATACAGATAGAATCATTCGCTTTGCGTTCTTTCAATTCCTGCCAGATTTCTTCGGATAAAAACGGCATCCACGGGTGAACAAGTCGCATGAGTTCGTCAAAAAAGGCAACTACTTCGTCGTACACTTCTTTATCAATTGGTAAACTAACGCCATCTACGTAAGCGGGTTTTACCATTTCTAAATATTGCGAGCAGAAGTCGTTCCAGATTAAGTTATAACAGCTCAATAACGCATCCGACATACGGAATTTGCTGTAATGGTCATTCACTTCGGCTATCGTGGCGTTGAGGCGTGAGCGGAACCACGTACCACTCGAAGCTTCGCTATCTTGATTTGACTTCTCAGTTGCAGGCTTTACCTCCCACCCTTTCACCAGTCGGAATGCATTCCAGATTTTATTGGAGAAATTACGCCCTTGCTCGCAGAGTTTTTCGTCAAAAGGCAAGTCGTTTCCAGCGGGTGAGCTAAACATCATTCCAGTCCGAACGCCGTCTGCTCCATATTGCTTTATCAATTCAATCGGATCGGGTGAGTTACCCAACGATTTCGACATTTTACGCCCCTGCTTATCTCGAACGATACCAGTTAAGTAAACGTTTTTAAACGGATATTCGCCACGGTATTCGTACCCAGCAATAATCATTCGAGCCACCCAGAAAAAGAGAATTTCGGGTGCGGTTACGAGATCATTTGTTGGGTAGAAATATTTTATATCTTCGTTTTCAGGTTCTTTTATTCCGTCAAAAACGGTAATTGGCCACAGCCACGAACTAAACCACGTATCAAGTACATCCGGATCTTGCTCTAAATCTTTTTCACTTAAAGCATATAATTGGTACTTTTCGCGGGCAATTTTCAGGGCTTCAGTTTTCGTTTTGGCAACGATGCACGTGCCGTCTTCCATGTAAAAAGCCGGGATTCGATGTCCCCACCATAACTGCCGACTGATGTTCCAATCCCGCACGTTTTCCATCCAGTGAGCGTACGTGTTCTTGAATTTCGACGGAATGAGTTGAATGGTATCATCCATGACGTTTTTCAACGCTGGCTGGCTCAGACGTTCCATTTTCAAGAACCACTGCAACGAAATTTTCGGTTCGATAACCGCACCCGTCCGCTCAGATGTACCTACGTTTGAGGTATAATCTTCTACTTTCACCAAATTACCCGATTCTTCGAGCATTTTGATAATTTTTTTACGGGCAACGAAACGGTCTTCTCCGACTAAAATTTGGGCTTTTTCGTTTAGTTTTCCGGCATCATCTAAAATGTCAATTACCTCAAGGTCGTACTTCTTACCCAACGCAAAGTCGTTTTGATCATGAGCGGGCGTTACTTTCAAGCAACCCGTTCCGAAATCTGTCGTTACGTATTCATCGGCAATGATTTCAATTTCCCGATTTATCAACGGAATCATTACTTTCTTGCCAATCAAATGTTGGTAGCGTTCGTCATCGGGGTTTACGCAAATCGCAGCATCTGCCATAATAGTTTCGGGACGGGTGGTGGCGATAGTTACTCCACCAAAATCACCATCATACCTAATGTAAACCAACTGCTGATTACGTTCTTTCGTAATTACCTCTTCGTCCGAAACGGTTGTTTTGGCTTCTGGATCCCAGTTAACCATGCGGTAGCCGCGGTAAATATCTCCTTTATTATGAAGGTCGATGAAGGTATCAATTACGGCATCGTATAGATCATCTTCCATTGTAAAACGGGTTCTGTCCCAATCGCAGGAAGCACCAAGTTTACGTAGCTGTGAAAGGATAATTCCGCCGTATTTGTGCGTCCATTCCCAGCAGTATTCCAGAAATTCTTCACGAGACAGGTCGGCTTTGGCGATTCCTTTTTCCTTGAGCATCGCGACCACTTTCGCTTCCGTAGCAATAGAAGCGTGATCAGTTCCAGGTACCCAGCAAGCTTCTTTACCTTCCATTCTCGCCTTCCGAATCAGAACATCCTGAATTGTATTATTAAGCATGTGCCCCATGTGCAGCACGCCTGTTACGTTTGGCGGCGGGATAACGATGCTATAGGGTTCTTTATCGGGGTTTGGTTTGGCTTTAAAAAAGCCGTTATCCAACCAATATTGGTACCATTTATCTTCAATGGCGGTTGGGTCGTAGGTTTTTGAAATTTCCATGCGTGTGGTGTCTGATTTTATCTAACCACAAAAATAGGAAATTATAGAGTGCGGGGTTATATCTTGGGGAAGGGAATTTAAAACTTCGTTCTGTAAACGAAAAATCCCTGAGAATTACAATAAAGTAATAATCAGGGATTAAGATAATTTATTAAAAGAAATTTATGACGTTGCCGCCGCTCCGAGATATTCGCGGTTCATACGGGCAATGTTTTCGAGTGAAATCTCTTTCGGGCATTCTGCCGAGCAAGCTCCTGTATTCGTGCAAGCTCCAAAACCTTCGGCATCCATTTGAGCGACCATGTTTAAAGCACGCTCTTCCCGCTCAGGTGCACCTTGTGGTAATAATGCCAATTGTGATATTTTTGCTGAAACAAAAAGCATTGCCGAGGCATTTTTACATGCTGCAACGCATGCACCGCAACCAATACAAGCTGCTGCCGCAAAGGCTTTGTCTGCGTCATCTTTCGGAATCGGAATAGAGTTTCCGTCTTGGGCGTTTCCGGTATTTACTGACACGAAACCTCCCGCTGAAATTACTCGGTCAAATGCTGAACGGTCAACCGCCAAGTCTTTTACAATCGGGAAAGAATCTGCTCGCCAAGGCTCTACAACTATGGTATCTCCATCTTTGAAACTACGCATGTGAAGCTGACACGTAGTAACTCCCTTCAACGGCCCGTGCGGGCTACCGTTAATGTACATTGAGCACATTCCGCAAATTCCTTCACGGCAATCGTGGTCAAATGCAATTGGAGCTGTCCCTTCGCTAATAAGGCGTTCGTTCAAGACATCAAACATTTCGAGGAATGACATATCCTCAGAAATTTCGCTGACTTGGTAAGTCTCAAAGCCGCCTTTTGCCTTGCGGTTTTTTTGTCGCCAAACCTTGAGATTGATATTCATATTTCCTGACATAGTTCTGATTGTTTAATTTTCTTCAAAAGTAACTTGGTGTTTTCCGTAATAATCGCCCAGACATTTGCTCCACTGTCCGTGCGGGTTCACATTCATATCGTAAAAAAACAGGCTGTGAGGCTTGTTTTGAATTAAGGGTAAAGTTAGTCCATCGTCTTCTGAGTTTAACACCGCAAGGCGTTCTTCAATTTCGTTCGTATATTTCGTAAAAGTCCCATGTTTTACATCTTTGTAAACCAACAGCGTATCTGTTTTCAACGAAGCCAGTAAAGCAATTGCAACAACACCAATTTTGACCGCCACGATAGGTTGTAAAGCAACTCCAAATCTATTCCAAGCCACAGAAATGACAAAAAACAAACCTGTTAAAAAATACAGGTATATTCCGTTCCAAACCCTTGGAGCACTTCCGCCAACGCCAACTACCCCAATAAAATGATTGAAATAAACAACTCCAAACCAAACTAATAGTACGTACCAAATTGGTACATTGAATAATTTGTTGGCTCTTATGTTATTTCCGAAGTACAAAATATATAAAACAACTGCACCACCTAAGTACCACGATATAAAGTTTTTAGCAAATGAAGCAATTTCTACAAAGACCTGAATTAGTAAATTAAAGTCTAACTCACTTAAAGCTATATTCTGCTTTCCCATGTTTGACGATGAGAACTTTATCAAAGCTACTCCAATCAAACTAACTCCCGTTAACAACAAAACGCTTTTGTTCACTTTTCGATACTTAACAAACTGAAATGCGACCACGGCAAAGCAAAGCATCACAAACGAAAGAAACGCAGGTTCTGAAGCTCCGGCGGCCAAAAGTACACTTACGATTGCTATGATATGTGTACTAATTGAAAGCTTCTGCAAAGAATTTAGTTTCAACAAAAAAGCACAATTTACAAAGAATAAAACGAACCCAAGCCAATGAACTACCACGCTTGCAAACCAATATAAGCCTTCGGAAATACTAGGTATCTGCGAAGCAAAAACAGTCACAAATATTAACGCCGCACCCGTCACGGCAGCTTTTGACTCAAACACTTGTTTTAAAAGCATAATGACCGCACCAACCATCGCCATCAAAAAGACAACAGGCAACACTTTGAAACCTACATTAAACTCTTTTCCGTAGGAAAGCGGGTTCAAAATATGTTGCAAGAAAGTCGATAAATACCGACCTGTTACCTTTGTGTAGTACATGTTCATTGCCTCAAACATTCCAAATTTTTGGACAGTATCGGCGTAGCAATAATCGTCGACACTTGTTGGTTGGCTGTAAAAAGCCGAAATAAGTAAAGGAACGAAATGGAAAGTGATTAATCCGAGAATCAATACTTTCAACAAAATGCCCTGATAATGACCGGTATTTTTATTCAATGACATTCAACTAAAACCTGTTCTGTGTTAGCCAAAAATTACTTGTAACTCCGTTGAGCAATTTTGATATTTTCGTAAACCAATGGCTCTTTATTTAGTTTCCATTCGCCAGTTTTGATTTCTTCCCAAGCCGAAACATACATATAATTTTCGTCGTCACGTAAAGCTTCACCTTCTGGCGTTTGGTATTCTTCCCGGAAGTGCCCGCCACAAGACTCGTTTCTGTCAAGTGCATCTACGCACATTAATTCACCTAATTCTATAAAATCGGCAACACGACCTGCTTTGTCTAATTCAGGATTGAACTCGTCTGCATCGCCTAAGACTCTTACATCATTCCAGAATTCTTCCCGCAAGGCACGAATTTCAGTGATGGCATCTTTCAAGTCTTTTTCGTTACGAGCCATACCGCATTTATTCCACATAATCTTTCCTAAACGCTTGTGGAAAGACTCGGGCGACTGCGTTCCTTTGATATTGATGAGCTTGGTAAGTTTTTCCTGCACTTCGCTTTCAGCTTTCTCAAATTCTGGCGTATCGACCGAAATTGCTCCGGTACGAATTTCACCCGCTAAATAAGAACCAAGCGTGTAAGGAGCTACGAAATAACCATCCGCAAGACCCTGCATCAATGCCGAAGCACCCAAGCGGTTTGCTCCGTGGTCTGAGAAATTGGCTTCTCCCAAGGCATAAAGCCCCGGTACGGTCGTCATCAAATTGTAATCAACCCAAAGACCGCCCATTGTGTAGTGAACCGCCGGATAAATCCGCATTGGCACTTCATAAGGGTCTTCTCCGGTGATTTGCTTGTACATATCAAACAAGTTACCATACTTTTCTTTCACAACGGCCTTTCCTAACGCCACGATTTCGTCGTGCGAAGCGTTGTGTAGGTTTTTCTTATTTGCCTCAATTTTTCCGTAACGCTCAAAAGCGGCGGAGTAATCAAGAAAAACGGCCATTTTGGATGGTCCGACGCCGTATCCTGCATCACAACGCTCTTTAGCGGCACGCGAAGCTACGTCACGCGGCACTAAGTTTCCGAACGCCGGGTAACGACGCTCTAAGTAATAATCTCTTTCTCCTTCAGGAATATCGTTGGCTTTTCGTTTGTCGTCTTTTGCCGCAGGAACCCAAATCCGTCCGTCGTTCCGAAGTGATTCAGACATCAAAGTCAGCTTTGATTGGTGATCTCCTGAAACAGGGATACACGTTGGGTGAATTTGCGTAAAACACGGATTCGCCATGTAAGCACCACGTTTGTGAGCTTTCCAGGCGGCAGTCACGTTACTACCCATTGCATTTGTTGACAGGTAAAAAACGTTTCCGTAACCACCCGTACAGAGTAAAACTGCGTGAGCAGAGTGACGTTCTAATTCTCCCGTAATCAAGTTTTTAGCGATAATACCACGGGCTTTACCGTCAACGGTTACAACGTCAAGCATTTCATGACGAGTAAACATTTCTACTTTACCAGCTCCTATTTGACGCTCAAGTGCAGAATAGGCACCTAACAACAATTGCTGACCAGTTTGACCAGCCGCGTAAAACGTACGCTGCACTTGCACACCACCAAACGAGCGGTTTGAGAGCATTCCGCCGTATTCACGGGCGAAAGGTACGCCCTGAGCTACGCATTGGTCAATAATATTAGTTGATACTTCGGCAAGACGGTGTACGTTTGCTTCACGCGAACGGTAATCCCCACCTTTTACGGTATCATAAAAAAGGCGGTAAACTGAGTCTCCGTCGTTTTGGTAATTTTTTGCGGCGTTTATTCCGCCTTGTGCGGCAATTGAGTGGGCACGGCGGGGCGAATCTTGAAAACAGAAGGCTTTCACCTTGTATCCTAATTCGGCACAAGTTGCTGCGGCAGAGGCTCCAGCAAGGCCAGTTCCTACCACAATTATATCAATGTTGCGTTTGTTTGCGGGATTTACCAAAGGAACGGTTGACTTGTATTTTGTCCACTTATCGTCGATGGCACCCGCCGGAATTTTTGAATCTAATTGTACTGACATAGTTAACTGCTGTTTAAAAGTTAGGACGACCCTTTACCGAAACTTATTTTAAGAAAAAGTAAATCGGCATTGCCGCAAATGCTAAAGGTATGGCGATGGCGAAAATAGCTATGCCAATGTTTTTTATCAACCCGTTGTACTTCGGATGGTTCAAACCAAGGGTTTGAAAACCGCTTTGGAAGCCGTGAACCAAGTGAAAAGCCAACGCTCCCATTGATAAAATATAAAAAAGAACAATGAAAATATTTTCAAATGCCTCTGAAACTTCGGCGTATAAATCTTTAATGATAACGGTTTGAGTTCCTTCCGCTTCATTGGCAAATGCTGCCAACTTCACTTCTTGCGTGTAGCCAGCGGGCATTACTTCCTGCGAAATCAATTGACCCGAAGTTACATCCTCTACGTATTTTGTAAACGGAACGTGACCAAATTTGTAGTCAAACCAGAAATCACCCATGTGAACGGCGATGTAAACCAAAAGTACTGTTCCCAAAACTGCCATGTTGCGGCTCGCCCAAGTTGAAGAGCTATTCGTTATCGCATAACGGGCAGAGCGAGCTTTGCGGTTAATGTAGGTAACGTACAAACCCCAAAAGGCGTGAAACAAAATCATGGCGTACAAGCCGTAAGAAACTGTTTTTATGAGCGGATTAGTGGTCATAAAGACAGCGTACTTATTGAAAGAGTAGCCACCATCACCATTAAACAACTGCAAGTTGCCAATCATGTGAACAATCAAAAAAGTACAAAGAAAAAGGCCGGTAAGGGCCATCAATACTTTTCTGCCGATCGAACTATTTACTGTTTTAACTAACCAAGACATAAGGAATGTTGCTGTGTTTGAAAGAAATTATACGCTTTTGTAATTACCGATGGCACTTAAAATAGTGCAAATTTTCAGTTGCCAAAAGTACTGCACAAACGGCTCACAACCAATAGCTACAATAATTTTTTATAATTGATAATCTGTCTAAATAATTTTTTTAGGAAAAATAGCTTACTAATTTACCCATGTGACGTTCTGCGAAACGATATATTTAATAATTAAATGTGCGTGTTTTTGTTTTGAGATTAAGAAAAAAAGTGCCTCTACGATTACTTTTTTTTGTTGTAATCATCGTATAAAAAGCTGATTGAAAACAAATTAAAACAACAACCTGGTAACAGACGCCGTTAATTAAACACTTAACTTGTTGCTCATGAGAAAGCTTTTACTCGGTTTGTTTTTAATTGCGTTGCTACCTTTGGCTTGCCAGCGGCAACTACAGCAAGATGCTACTGCATATAAAAAGAATGTGGTGCATGGTGTTGTTTTATCAGACGACTACGACGTTTATCTCGATCAAATTATCGCTCTTCAACAAAAATTCCCTATTGAGAACCAACAAATACTCCGCTTTCCTGTAAAAATTCATGTAGTGAATCCGTTATTGAATTCCGAACTAAGGGATGAAGACTTCTCAGAAGCCTTAAATTTTCTGAACTCGAATTTCATTTCGAGTAATATTCAGTTTGACTTTGTAAAAGAAGGAAACGATTATATTTACAGTGAACGAAACGTAGATCATTTTTACAAAAGTGCTAACGTTGAGGAGTTTTTTACCAAAAAAACCTACGACGAAAACGCTATCAACTTGTACGTCTTTGATGATTATAAAGATGTTATCGGCTACACGCACTATCCAGTTTTAAACCTGAACCGTATTTTTATCTCAAAAGTACATTTGCAAGACCCCGCTTTTGTGCACGAAATGGGGCATTTTTTCGGACTGCTACACACTTTTGAAAAGGAGATTACCCAACAATCTGACGTGAGCGACCAAAATTGTGGCAGCAACGGCGACAAAATCTGTGATACACCGCCAGACCCTTTCGGAGCAAGTTTCATCGAAAAGGATTGTAGCTTATTTGGCGAATACCACGATAAAAGCGGTCGGGATTACCGCCCGAACCTAAACAACTTTATGTCTTATTACGGCAGTTGCCGCACGCAATTCTCACCGCAACAGCAAGATTTGATGTATTTCATTGCTAAAGTGATAAAACACCCAAAAATGCGGGTGCGGGTGTAGAAAGCGTAAGTTTGAAATGTGACTATTGCAGGATTAGCGTACTGTTTTAAAAGCCATTAGGTTTTTTTTAACAAATCGAACTAACGCCACCGCTTAGTATTTCACCTAACCTCAAACACATTTTAATTTCATAAAACCCTCCCTCTGCAAAATAATCCTTAATTTTGCGGCTGTTTTATAAATAGAAAACGAAAAAAGCATGAATTATAACCTTTCAATGATTCCTGAACGTTCCGTGAAACCCCGCAATTCGGGATTAACCATGGTTATGGACAAGGGACTGAGTGTTCGCGAAATAGAAGACCTCCTTACTACTTCGGCTGATTACATCGACATCGTAAAATTTGGCTGGGCAACGTCGTACGTCACCCCAAACATCGAAGATAAAATCAAGATTTACCACGATGCCGGAATACCGGTTTACTTCGGCGGAACGCTGTTTGAGGCCTTCGTAGTCAGAAATCAGTTTGAAGATTATATGCGGATGATGGATAAATACGGCTTAGAAATGTGCGAAGTTTCTGACGGCTCTATCACGCTACCACACGATGTAAAATGCAACTATATCAGGCGGTTAGCCGAGCGGGGTGGAAAAGTACTTTCAGAAGTTGGCTCAAAAGATGAAGAGAAAATCTTTGCTCCCTACAAATGGATTGAACTCATGTCTGCCGAATTGCAAGCCGGCTCTTGGAAAGTTATCGGTGAAGCCCGTGAAGGTGGAAATATCGGGCTCTACCGAAGCAGCGGCGAAGTAAGACAAGGATTGGTGGATGAAATTATCCACGCCATAAACGCTGATAATATTATTTGGGAAGCTCCGCAAAAATCACAGCAAGTTTACTTCGTAAAATTAGTGGGTTCTAACGTAAACGTAGGTAATATTGCACCAAACGAAGTTATTCCGCTCGAAACAATCCGTCTTGGGTTGCGTGGAGATACTTTTGATACCTTTTTACCGGAAGAAGAAAAGAAACAATTTAAGCTCGGAAGATACTACGAGGACGACCGCATTCGCCACAAGCCAAGGGGATAATCCTCCATCTCACAAGGTAGCTTTGCCATTGTCAGTGTCGTCACTGACAATGGCAAGGAAACTGAATAACTCAAAAACTTAAAAACTACTTTTGATGGAAATAATACATTTTCTACTCGGCTTTTTGAAAGACCCGCTTACGGTACTCGAAGGTTTTCTGAACGATTACGATACGCTTACCTACGCCATTTTATTCACTATTATTTTTGTAGAAACTGGCTTCATCGTAATGCCACTTTTACCGGGTGACTCCTTGTTATTTGCCGTTGGTTTACTCGCTGCTACAACGGGTAAACTCTTGATAAGCATCACCATTCCGTTGATGATTATTGCCGCATTATTGGGTGATAATGTCAATTATTTTGTCGGGAAAAAATTCAGTGCGTTTATCAAATCAAAAGACAAAATCCTGTTTCTGAAACGTGAGTACATCACTCAAACCGAAGAATTTTACCTGAAACACGGCGGCAAAGCCGTGATCCTTGCTCGTTTTATGCCAATTATTCGCACAATTGCCCCTTTTGTGGCGGGTGCAGGAAGCATGAAATACCCAAAATATATCTTGTATTGCATATTAGGTGCTTCGCTTTGGGTAACTTCTATCACATTATTAGGCTATTTTCTTGGAGCAAATGCCTGGGTTAAAGATAACTTTGAAAAAGTAGTTTTGGGCATCGTGTTTCTATCCATCGCCCCGATGATTGTTGGCGTAATAAAAGCAAAGTTTTTCCCGAAAACAGTAGCTTGATTATGAATCGGTACGGGCTTATTGGATTTCCGCTGACTCATTCTTTTTCTAAGAAATACTTCACCGAAAAATTTGAGCAACTCAATATTTCTGATTCACATTGCTACGAGCTTTTTGAGTTGGAAGACTACGCACAATTTCCCGAATTATTAAAAAACTATTCCGATTTAGTCGGGCTAAACGTCACGATTCCGCACAAACAAAACGTCCTGCAATTTCTGGACGAAATTGACCCCGCCGCCGATAGAATTGGAGCTGTTAACGTAATAAAAATTTCAAACGGCATCCTAAAAGGCTACAATTCAGATTATTACGGATTTAGTAATTCACTGAAAGAAGCATTTATTACAGCTGGAAAGTCAGCAAAAAAAGCGTTGATTTTAGGAAATGGCGGAGCGGCAAAAGCCGTAAAAGTTGCGTTGGAAGATATGGGAATTGGGTACAAGGCCGTTTCCCGTTCTCCCCAAAAGGGCTCAGTTAGTTACGAAGAAGCAGGCGATTTGATTGAATCACACCATTTGATTATTAACACCACACCGCTCGGCACGTACCCGAACCCAAACGCCTGCCCCGACATTAGGTACGATAAGTTAACCGAAAACCACTTCCTTTTTGACTTGGTTTACAACCCCGCCGAAACGCTTTTTATGAAAAACGGAGCACAAAAAAAGGCGACCGTTTTGAACGGTCACCGAATGTTGGTTTTACAAGCAGAAAAGTCTTGGGAAATCTGGAATTCTTTGTAAGATTGGATAAATAAGAATTTAGATTGGAGATTTTCAAAAGTTGTCTTTAACAACCGTACTCCTTATTGCTCTTTAATAATTTTCACCTCACGCTCCCGCTCTATTTTCTGCGTTTCTGCAATTCCGTAAGTGGTTGAAGGCTCAGAAACCGGCTCAACACCCGTGTTTTTTAATGCCAATTCTGCCATTCTGATTGCCGTTTTTACGCTTTCATCTTTCAAACCTTCTGCCATTGCTAAATGGTACAATTTGATCGATTTCTGAAACATCGCCGCCGTTTGTGCATCGGTACGTTGGCGGTTGGCAAGTCGCATCAAATCTTCGGCTTGCTTCAAAGTCAACCTCGGTATTTCTCCTCTATTTGGGTCTTCAGGGTTTATAATCACAAGTTCCTTCAAATTCGCTTTAGCTAATTCATACTGACGGAACGCCCGATAATTTTCAAATTTTCGTTTCAGATACAATGCCTTTGAGCTGTTCTTTATTTGAGAGCTTACTTCGTAATTATCAGCAAATTCACTCGTTTTTGCTACGTTGCGGTATTCAAAAAAAGCATCCCAGTAACGTCCGGTTTTGAAATAATCATTTGCATCTGCAAGCATATATTCGGCTGGCGTTTGGGCAAATGCAACCACAGGCAGGAATAAAAGCCAGACTTGACAGAGTAAAATTTTTCTTGTGGTTTTCATATAATGTGTTTGTAAAATAAGTGCTGTTTGAACGAAGACTGTGTTCGCTATGTCGGCAACCTTCTCAAATGCTACTTTCGAGCATGAAGGTTGAAAATCCCGTGTTAATCTACCGAAAAATGAGCCCTAACTAATTTATAGACTATCATTATTGCTGGTTTTAACGTACTTTTGATAACCATATTATAGTATTTAAACTAAAAAACTATTCCCAATAAATGAAAAAGTTATTACCGTTATTCTTTCTTGCTTTGAGCGTTACCCCTATTAACGCTCAAAAATACAAAAAAGTACCCGAGGCAAAGTTCGCTATTGCTCAACCAAACGCTCATCTCCGCTTTCTTGCCTCAGACGCCCTTTTAGGACGTAAAACGGGTGAGCAAGGCAATAATGTGGCGGCTCGGTATATCGCCGAACAATTCCGTAAATTTGGCGTGAAACCAGCAAACGGCGATAGCTACCTCCAAAAAGTGCCTTTTGAAAAAGCCGCTCCTTCAACTTTAGGAATTATTACTACCAAAGAAGCCACCTTAAACGTAGGCGAAGATTTCGTGGTGATGTCGGGCGGTGGACTCGGACTTTCCAATAACGCAGTTGTGCACGTTGGTTACGGCTGGGTGGACGAAACAACGGGCTACGACGATTACAAAGGAATTGATGTAAAAGACAAAGTGGTGATTGCCCAAGTGGGAACGCCCGATTCTAAAACGCCGCAGGAAGTTTTTGGAGCAATGGCGGCGAAACGCAAATTTGCCGCCGACCGCGGTGCTGCGGCTTTCATCGAAATTTATAACCTGCAAATTCCGTGGAAAACGGTTGTTAATTTCTTCGGGAAACCGAGTTTACGCTTGAAAGAAAAAGAAAGCGAAGGGAAAAATATGCTGCACCTTTGGGTTAACGCTGAACCTGGAAAAGCGTTAGCGAAAAACAAAATTGAGGAACTAAATCTAAACGTTGGCGAGAAGCAAAGCCAAAGCGTCATGTCGCAAAACGTAGTTGGAATTATTGAAGGTACTGACCCCGTTTTGAAAAACGAATATTTGGTCTTGACCGCTCATTTTGACCACATTGGTTACGGCAGCGAAAGCGGACGCGTAACCGCAGAAGACAGCATTTTTAACGGTGCAAGAGATAACGCCTTCGGCACAACCGCCGTACTCACCGCCGCCGAAGCTCTAAGCCTAAAACCAGCAAAGCGTTCTATTTTATTGATTGCTTACACGGGCGAAGAAATAGGACTTTTAGGAAGCAAATATTACTCCGAACACCCGCTAATTCCTTTAGAAAAGTGCGTTTTCAATCTTAATTGCGACGGTGCCGGTTACGATACCAAAGAGCAAGTTTCTGTTATTGGGTTAAATCGTACATCGGCAGAAAAACATATCGTAAAAGCAGCCGCAACGCTTGGCTTGACCGCCGGAGACGACCCCGCTCCTGAGCAAGGTTTATTTGACAGATCGGATAATGTAAGTTTAGCAAAAATGGGGATTCCGTCGCCGAATTACGCTCCGGGAATGACTTCTTTTAGTGAAGAAATTTACAAATATTACCATCAGGTTACGGATAATCCTGAAAATATTGACCCGGCATATTTATTGAAGTATTGCCAATCCTACACGTACGCCGCTCGCTTGATTGCAAACGACAAAGCGAAACCAACGTGGGTTTCTGGTGATAAGTATGAGAAAGCCTACAACGAGTTATACGGGAGGTAATCTCGCTAACGAACAACGCAAAAGTCCCGGTTTCGCACGAAGCCGGGACTTTTCTTTGAAGAGATTTACTTTAATTTCACGAACTGATAAGTCAGGCTGATTTTCTTAACATCACCAATTCTTTCTAAGGCATCTTGTTGGTCTTCCAATAAATCAAGTGCTGAAAATAAGATTTCTGCTGCTTCCAGATCATTTTCGTAGGTGTCATCATCGGCGTTCTCAGCATCAAGAACTTTCGATTTGACTTTCAGGTCGCTGTTGGTCAGTTCTGTTGTATAATTGTACGCTGCCCCATCAGCAGTGATTACAAGCTTGTTATCGGCGGCATTAAACGTATAATCAACGGAGAAATTATCTGGCAAAACTGTAAGATTTCCGTTTTCGTCAAAAATCCATTGGTTGTCTTTGAGTTCAGCGTCTGCCATAGCTGCCGAAGTAGCCGTTAAAATTTCACCGTTTATGTCAAAAGTTACCGACGAAAGCTGCCACGTACCGACAATTGTTGTTGGTTCGGCATCGTTAGAATTACCGCAACTATTTAACAGTAAAATGGCAAAAAGTGATAAAAGGAGTGTGGTTTTTTTTAACATATCTAATTGAAATTTGGTCTTTAAAAAGTATTCGTTGGTAAATATAAGACTATATTCCGTCTGAGAATCATCGTTTCACTACCTTCTGTGTATAATCTAATAATTTGCCTTTCTGTCCATACCGTCCGCCTCAAAACAACTTTAACGAGTCTTGACTAACGGTTTACTTTTTTATTTGAAATGATTTTACAAAAATTAAGTAGCTTTTTAACGTTTCACAACCAAAAATTTGAAGTAAATCCAGCGAATTACGCAATCGCAGGTTATGATCTCATAATTTTGAGCGAGCACCAAATTTGTATTGTAATTCACTATTTATCAGCAAATTGCAAAACCAAATTAGCGAACATCGAAAAAGGGTTCCGTGTAATTCATTTGTGGGAAGACGTTTGGGAAACCTCCCCAGAAATTGTAAAATCTCGGTTGCGTTCGGCAATTGGTAAAAGCAATCGATTGCCAGCTCGAGTGATGAAAGTCAAACGAATTGACAAGCCAACCGCTGATGCTTTTCTTCATATACACCACCTGCAAGGCAGCCCAAAAGCTAAATTTAAGTACGGGCTTTTTCTCCCGAAAAACTACTACCGCTTAGTAGAAGACAAATCTTCGATTGATGAAAGTCAAGACGAAATACTTGTAGCCGTTGCTACATTCGCCGCCCCAAAAACATATTACAGAACTGACACTAATTCACGCTCGATTGAGCTGATTCATTTCGCAAACCATTCGGAGTTTACCATCATAGGT
>JANQUM010000227.1 GCA_030731175.1 Spirosomataceae bacterium | reverse complement strand
GATATACCCTGCAAATAATACCCCTCTTTTAAGGCGGAATCTTTTAGAAAACTTTTTTGAAGTGTTATTTTTCAGTTTGCCATTCTTGTTCTTTCCCTATTATTATATAAAGTCATACATTAAAAATAGACGCAAACATCAAAATTGACGTGGTGTCGGGTCTTAGACCCGATACAGGTTTGTATCACTCATTTCCGTAAATAAATGGGTTTAAAAACCGAATCCAATTAAAAGACCCACCACCACGGGAATGAATTTAGATCGTTTCGATAGCTAAATCATAAAGCTCCGTTGGTGGGTTTACTACATGAGAAAGCGGCTTCTGTACATAATGTGCAGAAGCCGCTTTTTATGCTAAAAGAAGGTTAGCGGGCTGTCGAGCGGAGTCGAGACATCATCCCAACTCAATCTTATCAATTATCAACTCGAAACTCTGCGGTTTTTTGTTGCCAATCAAGAACCGAAGCTCTTCGATAAAGTCGGACTCGAAATTGGGCATATCTAACGTTCGTCCCCGAAAAGAAGGATACATTTCTGCTAAAGAAATTTCTACTTTCTCCCATTCCCCCGAAGTTTTGAAAGCAGCGATGTACGAATAATAATCGTTAGACTTTGCTTTAATTCTAAATTGGTAATCCTTTCCGTCGCCTTTGAGCGTAATAATTACTTTGGTGAATCCTTTCACTGATTTCTTTTCGGGGAAATCGTACCGCACGGAAGAAAATCCGCCGTTGTTTTCTAAAGAAACCTTTCCCGAAAAAACGCCGTGACCATCATCATTTAATGTGAACTTTCCCGACGAGCGTCCGCCCATCACGACATCGTCCACGACTTGCCAGTTTTGTAAACTGACTTCTTTATCAAAATCGAAAATAAGGGCGGGATTTGTGGTTGTAAAAAGCATGGCTAAAAGTAATGTGATTGTTTTCATAATACCTTTACAATGGATTGTTTATGAGGCAGGTTTATCAGCGTTTATAGGTAGTTGTTTTAGGTACTTCGTGCGGGTCAAGTTTTACCACCTTCCCATTACGAGAAACTACCAACGGGGAGTTTTTGCTTTTCTTGAATTCGATTAGTTTTTTGTACGTGAGTTCAAGCCCTCGTACAATTTTATCACTTTGGGTCTCTGGTTTGATTATTTTACTCATCGTAGTTGCTTTTTAATTTTGTCCAAACTTCGTTATTTATGATAATTTCTACTTTGTCAGATTTTTCTGCGATAATCTCGTAAGAATCACCCGAATTATTAATGAGAGACCAATTATCTGCTATTGGTTTGTATAACGTAAAAAAGTTACTAAGTCCCCTTTCATACCTTCTACGAATAACGTCTTCTGGAATATTATGACCGCCTTCAGTGACTCTTGTCGATACTCGTTCTATTGCTAACTCCACCGAATCTAAAAGAAAGAATAATAAGGTAACTGAATAACCTTGCTTTTGTGCCTTCTTTGCAAAATTCACGTAGCTCCGTGTTGATAGAGTTGTTTCAAAAGCGAAATCGACATTGCTTTCTAATAACGCTTTTATCCTGTTCAACATTATTCTTCCAGATTCAAAAGCTGCTTTTTCGGGTTGAAAAGGAGATAAACCTCTCGCGATTTCGTCCGCATTTACAAATTCATGGCAATCCAGTATCTCGGGTAAAACTGTAAACGAGGCGGTGGTTTTACCTGCTCCGTTGCAGCCAGCGATGATGTAGAGGTTTTTCAAAATTCAAAATTCGTTAAAGCGAGTTATAAAGTTAACTTTTCAATACTATTTTTCCTATCAAATTTACTCTTACGATGCTTCGCTTTATGACCATTATGAGTGTCCCCCCCTAACATGCCTTTTAACCTTTAACCTTCTCACTCTTAACCACAACTGCCTTCTTCTTCCAAGAAATCAAAATTCCGCTAATAATCACGAGTGAAATTCCGGCAAACGAAAGCCACGTTGGAATGGCATCACCGAGGAATACACCGAAGAAAACCGAGAAAATAATGTTGGAATATCCCGCGACCGAAATTGGTCCGGCTTTTCCGAACGCAAATGCTTTTGTCAGGAATATTTGCCCAATCATGGCGGCAACGCCCAAAACAGCGATCCAGAGCCATTGCTGTCCGGTTGGCATGACGAATTTACTAATCATAAAATCGAGGTTCGGGAAATTGTAATATTCACCAATTGTCATGGAAATTATCGGCAATAAAATTCCAGAGAGCATGAAGGAAAGTACAATAGAGCGAGTATCGTAAAACTCGCTTAAACCCCTAATGCTGAGATAAGCAAGGGCCGTCAAAACAGCATTGATTATACCGATAGAGTGGTTACGGGTAGAGGTAAGTCCGCCCGTCATTTGCGGGAGAAAAATCAGTAAAATTCCGCCAAAACCAAGTAAGATTGCCCACCATTCTTTTCTTTTTAGGTATTCGCCCAAAAAATAAAAGGAAAGCAGGGCGAGCCAAATTGGGTAAGTTTGTTGGTACGTAATTGCTTCCGCCAATCCAATTTGAGTAATGCTGTAAAAGAACGTATAAAGGGCCAACGTTCCGATAATCCCCCGAAAAATAAGTAAAAACGGCTTGCCTCCTTTTTGTTTTATAGGGCGTTTCAAAAGTGTAGCGGCTATAAAACCCACACCAATTACATTCCGAAAAAAAACTAATTCAACCGAGTTGATTTCTCCGCCCAAAAAACGGGTGCAAGCTCCTGTAAGGGCAAAGCAAAAGGAAGCAATAACCATAAAAAGGACACCACGTTGCAAGTTTTCGGGGGGCATAAAATTGGTTTTAGTGTGGCACAAAGGTCGAAAGTTTATGTTGTAGCCCAACCGTTTGATAGTTTTCTTTGTTATTAAAGAACGATTGATTCGTTCATTTTGCAATTCGACCGTTTTCAATTTTAAGTAAACTCTTTTCGTTGTGCCTTTTTGGTTACAAAACAAAAATCTACCTTGTAGTCAGATTCCGTAAAGAATAAAAAGCAGGTCGGTTTCGTTTAATAATTCAGTAGAAATTCCCTAATTCATACATTCCAGCCGAATGAACAGATTTTTTCGTTTTTTTTCGTTTTTTATCGTCTTGCTTTTTGCCGTAAACCAAGTTCACGCAACCCACATTCGGGCGGGTGAAATTACCGCAAAACGTATCTCTAATACAACGCTTACTTACCGGGTTACACTCACTACCTACACCGACGAAATAAACGGAAAACCAGCCAATGATGGCCAGGAAGATGTTACTTTCTACTTTGGTTTAAACTCTAATCAAGTAGAATCGGCACGGGTTAGAAGAAGAAGCCGAACGCTCATCAGTGCTTCTACGGTGGTTAACGTTTACGATACGGTTTTTACTTATCCCGCTCCTGGCACTTACACTATTTCGTGTGGAATTGTTAACCGAAATAGAAATACTATCAACTTACCCGGCGACACAGGAGAAATAAGCTTCTTTGTTCAGACAAGAATATTTATCAATTCGGCAATCGGACTGAACAGTACGCCGGTGTTATTAAACATACCGATTGACTCTGCGGCGGTTGGTGTGCGTTATATCCATAACCCAGGAGCTTTTGATACCGACGGCGACAGCCTTTCTTACCGCCTCACTATTCCAAGAAAAGACATTGGTAACGCTACTGGTGTTGGTGTATTTATTGAAGGATATATTTCACCCGAAACGCTCGGGCAAGCCCCCATTCTGAACGAACGAGAAACCGGCCCCGCCACTTTTACGATAAACCCCCGAACGGGAGATTTAATTTGGGATGCCCCGCAGCGAGCAGGGCAGTATAATGTAGCATTTGTAGTTGAAGAATGGCGACGGGGGCCAAACGGAGATTTCCTGAAAATCGGCGAAATAGTTCGGGATATGCAAATTATCGTGGTGGAAACAACTAATAATCGCCCCGAACTTGTTGTGCCTCCTGATATTTGCGTTGAAGCAGGCGAGGTAATAAACTTTTTGGTATCAGCAACAGACCCGGATGAAGGGCAGCAGTTGCGGCTTACTTCTTCGGGAGGTATATATAATGTTGATTTCAGCGGTGCACCGGTTGCGAATATTGCTCCGCTGGCAGCTACTTATACTCCGCAAACTGGAACGCAGAGTAGTCCGGCACGCGTAGAATTTACTTGGCAGACAAACTGTGCCCACGTGCAGCAGCAAGATTTTTCCGTGTTATTTAAAGTGGATGATTCTCCGGGAAGGTTTGAAACGCAACTAACGGATATTAAAACCGTGAAAATTAGGGTGCTTCCACCAAGGGTTAGAGGTCTGATAGCCGTAGAAAAAGATGCTGGAGTACAACTCTCGTGGCAACCGTACCAGATGTGTACAACTGGCGGCGATATTATAATCTATCGTCGGGAAGGTTGCAGTGGGCAAAACGCAGGCGAATGTACTACGGGTATTCCGGCGGCATGGGGATACACCGAAGTTGCGAGGGTAAGTACAAATGACACCCTTTTCTTAGATACGAGAACCACAAAGGGCGTAACTTATAGTTACCGGTTACTCGCAAATATTAGCGTAAACCCATTCACAAATTTAGACAGCCCGCCATCCACCGAATTTTGCATCGGAAGCGAACTGCCCGAGCGAGTGCCGATAATCACCAATGTTACAATTGAAGAAACGGACACTGACGCCGGAGAAATCTTAGTGCGTTGGACCCGCCCAGTTGATTTAGATACTACTGAATACCCTGGGCCTTACCGCTATGATTTGTACCGAGCCACTGGTCTAAATGGAGCAAATTTTAGCCTTGTTACCCAAATAAATACTGAACTTGGCGTAGCGGCTGATACGGTTTTTGTTGATAAAAATTTAGATACCGAAAGAAACGCTTATCGTTACAGAATCGAGTTTCACATTGATGGCGACCGACTACTCGGCACCACGCCGCCAGCGAGCAGCGTGCGTTTACTTGCCGCCCCAGATGACAAAAGCGTACGCTTACGCTGGGAAGCAAACGTGCCGTGGAGTAACGACAATCAGCGACACCGCATTTACCGTGAAATTTCTCCCGGAACTTATAACGCCATCGCGGAAGTAGATGTATTGGGTGGAAATACCTTTAATTATATAGATGACGGAACAGACAAATTTCCTGACGATGGAAACGTAAGCACCCCGCTTGTAAACGGAACCACGTACTGCTATGTGATAGAAACCGTGGGGCAGTACGAAAAAGTACCCGGACTCGGTTTATTGTCTAATTTCTCGCAGCGTGCTTGTGCTGTTCCCGCTGATCGCTCTCCGCCGTGCCCGCCAAACCTGACTGTTGCCGAAATTAGGTGCGAGGTAATCACGCCAGAGCAATATTGTGATGCCGCTTTTTTTCAGAATGTATTAACCTGGGATAACCCCGAAGCCGCCGGAAACGGTGTTCAATGCCGTCGGGATCTTTTGAGTTATAATATTTACTTCTCTCGATAT
>JANQUM010000226.1 GCA_030731175.1 Spirosomataceae bacterium | reverse complement strand
CTTGCATCTTCGTATTTATTCATTTCTGCCGCTTTTTTATAAGCGTAAATAAGATTTCGGAGCGTTCGTTTTACAATTTCTTCGTTAGTGCAAGGTTCAAAGAAAATGTCATTTGGCGGCACGTTCATTTGCTTGATGTGGTTCTCGATATCTTTTCTCGAAAAAACTACGCCACGGTTAAAGACGTTGATATAAACCTGAAACTTCTTGAATTTATACGTCAACACAAACAAGTTTGGTAAGCTCACACCGTACACCGGAAGTTTGAGTTTTTGTGCAACAATCATATAAATCGCACACATCGAGATCGGGTTGCCCCGCTTTGTTTCCAACACCTGATTTATCATCGAATTAGCGGGCGAATAATAATTGCTGGTGTTTGGTCGGAAGTTAAATTTGTCGAAAAAAACCTGATTTAGAATCCTGATTTGGTCTGTTGGGTGAAGCTCGTCCCGCATTTGCAACCACGCTTCCATGTAAATATCCTGAACATCTTTTCGCAGTGTTTCAAGATCAAGGTCAGGAAATTGATAGCTCGCAACCGCCCAAAGCCCTGCTAATAAATCTGATTGGTCGCCTGATTTCCAGTTAGTTAATCTCGCTATTGCTTCAGAATTCTGTAATTCGTGAATAATTCCTTCAATTTTTTTCTGCAAAAGCGGGTTGAAAGCATTTTCCTCCCAATGGTTTTCTAAAAGCGGAATCACATCGCCGCCAATATTTTTGATTTCGTTTTCCACAATCGAGGCAACTTCCTGATCGGTGTCGTCAAGAAGATTTACCAACGCATCTATTTTCTTATTATCTATCATCTTTGTGGTTTTCTTTACTTAATGCCTAAAAGTAAAAATTGTTTGTAAAACACCCAATTTATCTTTCATTGCAACGCTTGAAATTTTAGCTTTGTACCAAATAAACTGCCTTTTAAATGAATATCCTTGTTACCGGCGGTGCCGGCTTTATTGGTTCACACACCGTTGTTGAATTACACAATGCTGGGCATACCCCCATTATTATTGATAACTTTGATAATTCGGAGAAAACCGCCTTGCAAGGCATTAAGAATATTATCGGGAAAGACGTAAAGTATTACGAAGAAGATTGCCGAAACCAAGCCGCCGTAGAAGAAATAATGAAATCAGAGAATATCGACGGTGTGATTCATTTTGCGGCTCATAAGGCCGTCGGCGAATCGGTGCAAAACCCAATAAAATATTATGAGAACAACCTGATTTCTACGCTTACTTTGTTAAAAGCAATGCGGAGTCAAGGCGTTAAAAACCTCGTTTTCTCTTCTTCCTGCACCGTTTACGGCGAACCAGATACCAGCCCCGTTACCGAAGAAACGCCTCGCAAACCCGCTACTTCTCCTTACGGAAATACCAAGGCAATGTGCGAAGATTTCCTTCGGGATGCCATCGCTTCGGGAGAAGATATGCGGCTGCTTTCCCTACGTTATTTTAATCCCGTTGGGGCACATCCTTCCGCCGAAATTGGCGAGTTGCCCACGGGCGTTCCGAGTAATTTAGTGCCATTCATTACGCAAACTGCAGCGGGAATTCGGGAAAAACTAACCGTTTTTGGTAACGATTACCCCACCGCTGACGGAACAAATATCCGCGATTTTATTCACGTTGTGGATTTGGCGAAAGCCCACGTTGCGGCTTTTGAATTATTAGCCACGAAAAACGAAGCGTATTACGATGTTTTCAACGTAGGAACGGGAGAAGGAAATACCGTTTTGCAACTAATCACGGCTTTTGAAAAAGTAAACAACCTAAAGCTTAATTACGAACTCGGCCCACGCCGCCCCGGAGATGTGGAACAAATTTATGGCGACGTAAGCAAAGCCGCTAAACTCATGAACTGGAAAACCGAGAAAACCCTCGAAGACAGCATGCAAGATGCTTGGCGTTGGGAGAAAAAAGTACGGGGAATTGAAGGGTAAATGCAGGGAATTTCCTTATTTTGGGTAGCAAAGCAAACCTGATTGATCTAAACCGCAAAACCCATGCAAGAAGCCTTTCTTCATTATATTTGGCAAACGCAGCGGTTTCTGACAACAAACCTCAAAACCACCGACGGTGAAGAAATACGGGTTTTCAAAAAAGGTTTTCTTAATACAAACGCCGGGCCGGATTTTACAAACGCCCGCCTCCAAATTGGTGACGTAGAATGGGCGGGAAATGTCGAAGTTCACGTAAACGCCGCCGAATGGTACGCCCACAAACATCAGCAAGACGAAGCCTACGAAAACGTAATCCTGCACGTAGTTTGGCAAAACGACCGTGACGTTTTTCGAGCCGACGGAAGCAAAATTCCGGTTCTCGAACTTGTAAATATTGTTTCAGAAAAACTTGTAGAAAAGCAAAGCCAATTAATTAATAGTCAATCACTTATACCGTGTGAAAATCAGTTTGCTGAGGTTTCGGAATTTACTAAAGTTTCGATGTTGGGTTCGGCACTGACGCAGCGGTTGCAACAAAAAGCCGTGGTGGTGGCTGAGTTATTTACCGCCAATAATTCTGATTGGGAAGAGACGGCTTATCAGGCTTTAGCCAAAAATTTCGGTTTTAAACTGAACGCTGAGCCAATGCTTCAGCTTGCTCAAAATTTACCGCTGAAAATCCTGCAAAAACACCGAAATAATTCCGTGCAGATTGAAGCGTTATTATTCGGAATGGCGGGTTTTTTGGAAGAATCCGGTGGAGATTTCGCCGTAAAACTTAAAAGTGAATACGACTTTCTCTCTCTAAAATACGGGTTAAAATCAAAGCAACTTAACGCCCACGAGTGGAAATTTCTCAGAACTCGCCCCGCTAATTTCCCGACGATTCGTTTGGCTCAGTTTGCAGCTTTGGTAGCTTCGCAGCAAAGTTTTTTCTCGCTCTTTACGCAAACAGTTGATGTAGATGCCATCAAAAAAGCGTTTGAAATCGAGCAATCTGATTACTGGCAAAATAATTACCATTTTGATAAACCGCTTGCAAAGCCGTTGAAGCAATTGGGCAAAGCATCGATTGAGAATTTGTTGGTAAATTCTGTTGTGCCAACGTTGGTTTGCTACGCTCAGTACGTTGACAACCGTGAATTTATAGAACGGGCGGAGCAAATTTTAGAATCGCTTCCGCCCGAAAATAATAAAATTACCCGAAAATGGGAATCGCTGGGTTTAAAAATCCAGAGTAGCTTTGATTCTCAAGCGGGAATAGAACTCTTCAATAATTACTGCCAAAAGCGAAAGTGCATGAATTGTAAAATCGGTGCCGAGGTATTAAAATCTACGTCCGGTTAATCATACTAACACCCGCCATTAAAAAGATTAAACCTAATACTGCCGGTGCTATTTTTCTTGCACCTTCTACGTTGAAGCCCATCATTTCATTGCCCGTTGCCATAAACGCAAAGCAAGCAAAAAGTAGTAAAAAAATGCCCAAAACTGCCATAATTGTTCCGAGCGTGCGTTTAAATTTTTCTGATTCCATATTGAGTTTATAAGTTTTTGGTTGTTGAGTTTTTGGTTTCTGAGTAGTCGTTCAGCGAGTTTTTAAGTCGATAAGTTTCACGTTTAGAAAGCTAAGCGTAGTAACAAAGTTTAAATTTTGTGTTTTCAAGTCCCCTTCGGGTCGGATTACCTTAGCAAATCAAGGGGCTACTTAATCTTGTATGCCATTACCTTATTTCCAAAAAAGGTTGGTACCAATAGCAGGTTTTTGCTCGTAACCACTTCAATATCCGCGGCGTTTAGCTTGGCATCTTTGGTGTCAAGTACTTTCGTCTTTTTCCAGTCGGCGGTTAGGTGGTAAACTTCGCCGTTCCAGTTTGAGATGAAGTAACTTTCGTTAAACTTCTCAACGCCATCGCCGCCAAAAAGGCTATCGGCTACCATCGTAGCAGACTTGCTGTCAAGCGAATAACTTGCCACGTTGCCAGATTCCATGCTTGAAAAGGTAAGTGAGTTCCCGTCAACAAAAACGCCATTTAAGCCAGCTAAATTATCGTTCGTGAATAATTCTGTTACTTCGCCCTCTTTGATGCTGTACGCTTTTTTCGTACCCGAATCCGTGAAATAAACCGTTCCGTCGGCGGCGGCATCCACGTCATTTAAAAAGGCTGCACCGTCAATTTCTTTTTCTCCGGTTATTTTTCCCGTGGCAACGTCAATCATCACAATTCTCGAAATATCTGTAACGTATAATATATTGCCAACCAACGCCATACCCTTAGGTGCACTCATGCCGGTTGCCCATTTATCGGCAATTATTTTACCGTTTCCGTCAAGTTTTGCAATGTAGCCATCGCCGTCTTTTGCATCAGGTGGTACGCCGTTTATGCAACTGACGTAATAAATATCGTTGGCTTCGTCGTACAAAACAGACTCTGGCGTCATTAAAGTGGTATCGGTTTCCCAAGCTAATTCTAAAGTTGGGATTGCGTTCACAACTTCTTCGGCAGTCGTTTCTTCGGTTGCTGAATTACAATTTGTCAGTAAGACACTCAGTATACCAAGTAATAGGAAGTTAGTTTTTTTCATTGTTTTGTTTAGTGAATGATTTACACAATTGCGATGCAAAATTACTAAATAAAAGTGACGGAAATCCGTAATCCTTTGCGGAACTATTATTCGGGAATCGGATTTTTAACCTAAATTTGCTCGCAAAATAAACTTCATGGCACTAAAATATAAACGGATCCTGCTAAAACTTAGCGGAGAAGCCCTCAACGGGGGCGACAAAAGTCAAATTATCAGCAGCGAAATTCTGGAGCAATTTGCTAAGGAAGTGAAATCGGTGGTTGACATCGGTTGCGAAGTTGCGATCGTGGTTGGCGGCGGTAACATTTTCCGCGGAGCAGCCCCCAATTCAGGGATTGACCGCTCGCAGGGCGATTATATGGGAATGCTCGCCACGGTAATCAACGGCATGGCGATTCAGAGTGCTTTAGAAAACGAAAACGTTTACACGCGTTTGATGTCCGCCATTAAAATGGAACAAGTTGCCGAGCCGTTTATACGCCGCCGGGCAATTCGTCACCTCGAAAAAGGGCGGGTTGTTATTTTTGGTGCGGGAACTGGAAATCCGTATTTTTCAACCGATTCGGGCGGAGCATTACGAGCCAACGAAATTCAGGCGGATGTACTCTTAAAAGGTACAAACGTGGACGGAGTTTATAACGCCGACCCACGTAAAGACCCAACCGCAACAAAATACAGCCGTATTACGTTTAAAGAGGCAATTCAGAAAAGCCTGAAAGTAATGGACATGACGGCGTTTACGCTTAGTCAGGAAAACGGCCTTGCTATCATCGTTTTCAATATGAACAAAAAAGGAAACCTAAAGCGAATTGTGGAAGGCGAGGATATCGGAACACTGGTTCAGGATTAAACACATCCCTAACCGCAGCGGCAGGCCGCCCCTGTAGGCATCGTGCAAACTCAAAAACCGGAAACATAA
>JANQUM010000225.1 GCA_030731175.1 Spirosomataceae bacterium | reverse complement strand
TCGTTATTCCGGTTATCAAAACCCGCACTAATTAAGCAGGCGACATGGATAAAAATTGTTGCATTTCTGTGTACGAACATTCCTCGATGGCACAAACGGCGGCAACTAACTGCGTCTTGATGATGCTCTTTTTGAGCACATCTTTCAGTAAGTTTTCAAACTCGATTACATTCGCCGAATTAAAGTAATTTGGATTCGACGGCTTGAAAAATGCCCGGTTTTTACTTTTTTTAACCGATTTGAGTTTCCCCTTTATTTTATTTGGATCTAAAAAATATAGGAGAATTTGGACGTAAAGATCGTATTCGTCTTTTCGCATGGTTTCTAAGTGAACAATATCTTCAAAGAGCCAATCTTGAGCTTTAGAAGGTACAACTTTTCCTAGACCGCTGTCTGGGCTGTGAATAATGAGGCGGCGAAGGCGGCCAACTTCCGTTGTGACGTTTATTTCTGAATTTTGCATTGCATAAAATGTGTTTTACCGCATTTGCGGCGAATAATTGTAAAAGCATAGAGGAGTTACCAATTCGCAAATTGGTTAAAATACGCCAGTAGCTATTGAAACCCAAATTGGCTAATGTAATACAAAATAATGCGTAGAAGACGTGATGTCATGTCGAACTTAGTTGCCATATTTTAACAAAAATAGTACTTTTCGTTCGTTTCTCGCTGCCTTAGCCGCCTTTCATTGATAAAAAAAATACTATTTAAGGAACATCCCCAATCTGTTTAGAGTTATTTAAGACGTACGGGGGAATATTCCCGTATCTTTGTGCAAAATTTAACAAACGATTCTTAGAATTTAATATAGTATGCTGAAAATAAGCGATTTAAAGGCGAGTGTTGACGGAAAGCAAATCCTGAACGGAATAAACTTAGAAGTAAAACCAGGCGAAGTTCACGCAATAATGGGCCCGAATGGTTCGGGGAAAAGTACGCTGGCCTCTGTGCTTGCTGGTCGGGAAGAATATGAAATTGAGGGTGGTTCGGTAGTTTACCAGAACCAAGACTTACTTGAATTATCACCTGAAGACCGTGCGGCCGCCGGAATATTCCTCGCTTTTCAATACCCGGTTGAAATTCCGGGAGTTACAACGATTAATTTCCTAAAAACAGCCGTTAATCAAATTCGTAAGAAAAACGGTCAGGAACCGATGGACGCAGCTTCATTTTTAAGAATGATGCGTGAAAAGTCTAAGTTGGTAAAAATTGACCCTGAATTATTGAAGCGTTCTCTTAACGAAGGTTTTTCGGGTGGAGAGAAGAAAAGAAATGAGATTTTTCAGATGGCGATGCTTGAGCCGACGCTCGGTATATTAGACGAAACGGATTCAGGTCTTGATATTGACGCATTACGCATAGTTTCTGACGGAGTTAATGAATTAAGAAAAGACAAGACTCGCTCATTTATTGTGGTTACGCACTACCAACGTTTATTGGATTACATTGTACCGGATTTCGTACATGTACTTTATAAGGGAAGAATCGTGAAATCTGGTACAAAAGAGTTAGCAAAAGAATTGGAAGAAAAAGGATATGACTGGATTAAAGAAGAAGTGGACGGACAAGTTCCTGCGTAATCCGATTCGAAGTCATACTTTTTAAATTACACTTATAAGCCACGAGCGTACTGAGTCGTGGGAAATCAACTATGGAGAATCAAGTATTAATAGATAAATTTTCGGCGGAGTTTGCGGCAATTCAGCAAAGCCTCAACGGAAAAAGTGAGTCGCCGTTTAACAACGTTAGAAAAGCAGCCATGGCTCAATTTGAGCGGTTAGGCTTTCCTACACCCCGCCACGAAGAATGGAAATATTCCAACCTTAAAAAGAGTTTAGCGAGCGATTATAACTACCACGTTGAATCAAAATTAAACGAAAACGATGTCAAATCTGTGCCGCTGCCAAACTTACATGGTAACGTACTTTATTTCGTAAACGGAATTTACAAAGCTGAATATTCGGAGATCGTAACTCCAACAGACAAGCTAAAAATAATGACTTTTAAAGAGGCTCAGGCGGAGATACCTGAAATCCTCGAAGCACATTTTTCAAAGCACGTAGATTCTGAAAACGAAGCCTTTTCGGCGTTGAATACCGCACTTGCTAATGATGGCGTAGTGGTTTATATTGCTGATAACCAAACGCTTGAAGAGCCAATAATTATGCGAATGCTTGGTGACGTAACTACCGAAAACGTTGGAGCAATTGTGAGGAATTTGATTATTGTTGGGCAAAATGCGGAAGTAAAAGTAGCCGAAGCCTACCGAACGATGGGAGAGAAGGCGAGCTTTACCAACGCCGTAACCGAGATTCACGTCGGGAAAGATGCCCGGGTGGACTACTACAAAGTACAAAACGAAAACGATTTCTCAACGCACGTTGGCACAACGCAAGTTTACCAAGAAGACAGAAGTTATTTTTACGCTGCAACGTTTACTATAAACGGTGGTTTTGTGCGAAACAATCTTAATATTATTCTTGATGGCGAGCACATCGAAACATTTATGTACGGTCTTTACATTCCGAACGAAAACCAGCACGTTGATAACCATTCTGTTGTGGATCACCGCAAGCCAAACTCGGTTTCAAATGAACTTTACAAAGGGATTTTGATGGATAAATCTACGGGAGTTTTCAACGGAAAAATCTTTGTTAGAGAAGATGCTCAGAAAACCAACGCTTACCAAAACTGCCGCAACGTTATAGTGTCGAAAGATGCAACGATGAACACCAAACCCCAACTCGAAATTTGGGCGGATGATGTAAAATGCTCGCACGGAACAACAACTGGGCAACTCAACGATGAGGCAATTTTCTATATGCAATCTCGCGGTATTCCAAAAGATGAAGCTATCCGCTTACAACTTCTCGCATTCGCGGAAGACGTTGTATCTAAAATCAAAATTGACACGATTCACGAATATCTTGAAGGTTTGATTATTGAGAAATTGGGCGAGTAAAATTCGTTTACGATTGTGTATTTAATGTAAAAAAGGCTGAACGAGTTATCGTTCAGCCTTTTCTTTGGTATTCGATTTCTTAAAATTAGAACCGTTAATTTGGTGGTGAAATCATGATATGAGCTCTGTGCGTACCTGGGTTCATAATCCACGGAGCTCCCGCCATGATGGGCTTCAAGGGCAAACCGGTAGATTCTGCTGTTGCAAAAGGGATATAAACCACCCAGCGGTATGTTGCGGTTTCTTCGGTTTTGCCGTTTAGAATGTGAAGAGTTACAGGTTTTGTGGGCATTTTTAATTCCCCGCTTACCGCTTCTTTCTCTCGAATATCGAAAATTTCTTGAAACGACTTTCCTTCCAACTTTAAGGCTCTTCCTCTTGCCATAAAAGGCTCAAGGTCTTCATGGTAACAAGCTACGTCAAATCCCGTTTTGTTGGGGTCATCGCTGAGGCAGATGGTTTTGTTCGTACCTTTTCTGAGTACAACAAATTCGTTTGTTGCGTTGTAGCCCATTACGGTTGCATTCGCCTTTTCTTCTTCGGGGGCTGCTTTTATGGCTTGTTCAATTTGCAAAGCCTCGGTTGATTGAGAAAAGGCGGAAACAGCACTAAGCAGCAAGCAAGTAATGAGTTGATTTTTCATGAATATCAAGTGTAAGGAATTGTTTGTAAAACATGTTCTATTGCGGTAGTTCGGGCAAGCGTCTTTCTATTCGCCTTGATGATGGTCCATGGGGCGTTTTTTGTATTGGTTTTTTTCAAAACCCGAACTTTATATTTTGTGTATTCGTCCCATAGTTCTTGGGCTTTTTCATCCACTGCGGTCATTTTCCACCTTTTTAGCGGACTCATCTTTATTTCCCTGAACCGCCTTGCTTGCTCTTCTTTGGTTATTGAGAAATACAATTTTATTAAATACGTATCTGAGTCCGTAATCATACGTTCAAATGCGTTAATGTGCCGCATGAATGTCCTGTATTCTTCTTGTGTACAAAAACCATTTACGGGCTCCACAACCGCCCGGTTGTACCAACTGCGGTCAAAAAACACAATTTCGCCAGGCTTGGGTAGGCGGTTTACATAGCGTTGAAAATACCATTGATTTCGTTCTACACTTGTAGGTTTTGGCAACGCAACTATCTGATAAAAGCGAGGATTTATTCGGGACGAAAACCTGCGAATTGCCCCACCTTTTCCGGCAGAGTCCCGCCCTTCGAAGAGTATAACTACCTTCTTGTTTTCGCGAATTACCCAATCCTGAAGCTTAATCAGCTCCTCTTGCAGTGATCGCAGCCGCAACTCTGCTTTGGTTTGTCGTAACGCTCTAACCGGCGAGGTACGGTCAGTAGAATATAGAAATTTTTGACCCAGGTCTGAATTTAGTAATTCGAGGTCATTGTCGCTCAATGTCATTGGTCGTTATTTTTTAAATATCAATTTGTTCGATGTGACGGTAAAACCTCGTCACAATATTTGGGTCAGGCAGTAGGTTTACTTCTGAGTTTTCTTTGTCTTCGTAACTAAAGCGTGATAGCACGTGCCGAATACTTTCTAACCGAGCAGTTTTTTTACTATTTGCCCGAATAATAATCCAGGGACTAAACGTTGTGTGCGTTTTGGCAAACATCTGTTCTTTATAAAAAGTATAGTCGTTCCACAACTCTTGCCCTTTCATATCAACGGGGCTAAATTTCCACCGCTTTAGTGGATTGCTAAGTCTATCTTCAAACCTATCTTTTTGTACTTCTTTTGAAACCGAAAACCAAAATTTGATAACAACAATACCGTCGGCGTAAAGCATGTGCTCAAACTCAGGTACTTGAATCATAAAGTGCTCATACTGAGATTTCGTGCAAAACCCCATGACGGGTTCAACGACCGCTCGGTTGTACCAACTTCTATCAAAAAAGACAATTTCGCCCGGTTCGGGCAATTCCTTTATATACCTCCTAAAATACCATTGACCTTGTTCGGTTTCTGTGGGTTTACTAAGTGCCACGACCCGCATAGAGCGAGGGTTGAGGTGTTCTACAAAGCGTTTGATTGCTCCACCTTTTCCGGCGGCGTCACGTCCTTCAAAAATAACCGCAACCCGCATTTTATTGGCGGCGATCCATTGTTGAAGAGTTACTAACTCGGCCTGCAATAGCCTCAATTCTTTATCGTATTTTACTCGGCGAAGGTATTTTTTGAATCTGATGCCTTTGGCCTTCGCAACGTCGATCAGATCGTGGCGGTTTTTTATGTGTTCGAAATCTTCTTGGGTGAACTGGCTCATGGGTTGAAAAGCAACGTTACTAATTTATGAACCCCCAAATTAGTAAAAGTAAGATTCGGGCAAAAAAAAAATGGATATTATATTTTGATTACTGTGCAACTTTAAATCTTAAAAGGATGACACAGGCAAAAAAAAGCCTCGCAATATAAATTGCGAGGCTTTAAAACTTGTGTTTCGCGGTCTGGACGGGACTCGAACCCGCGACCCCCTGCGTGACAGGCAGGTAT
>JANQUM010000224.1 GCA_030731175.1 Spirosomataceae bacterium | reverse complement strand
CACTAACGCAGACGGCGTCGACTTCAATTGTGCAGCACCATCGTACTTTAAATTACCCGACCCCTCCACGGTGGTTTATATTGATCGGGTAGAAAAAAAGGCTAACCGCACTGAGTACGAAATCGGGTTTGAAGGTTTTACCCCAAACACACCCTATCAACTACTTTATGCTCTTGATGATATAAATAATCCAAGCAGTTACAACTGGCAAAACGGTGGCCGATTTGTTAATGGTTTGGCTCGAATCACAAGCCTTGATCCCGCTCAAAACTACTGCTTCAAAATTGCTTATGTTGATAATTGCAACGTTTCGAGCGAGTCAAACGTAGTTTGTTCAATTTCATTGAATGCTGACGTAAAATCAGACACGCAGGTTGAGTTAGCGTGGACAACACCAAAACAACCAACCGGAATTATTCAACAAAATGATTTGGAGAAAGATGAAAGCAACTGCCCTGCCGGATCTAACTGCTTTAATTTAATAGCACTTAGCTCACCGCTTGCGAGAACACACACCTTTAATCAACTTGAGTGCAGCAAGATTTTCACTTTTCAAGCGGTAAATATTTATTCTGCCAATATTGGCGGCGGCGTAAGGAAAAACGTAGAAATTATCTCAAACGAAGTTGAAATTAACCCGGCAACAACGGCAAAGCCCCCGAAACCAATTTTTCCTGCAGTGGTGAGTTATGCCACGGATATTACTGTAAACGAAGTAAACTTTAATATTTTCTTTGAAAACCCCGCAGATTCAAAACCAAAATATAACTTTTATCGGTCAGTAGGTGGAACAAACAATTTCACTTTAATCGGATCAGATACCAACAATACATTTATTGACACTGACGTGAACCCCGATCAGGAAAGTTATTGCTACAAATACACTTACTTTGACGTGTGCGGAAATGAATCTGAACTCTCAGATGCTTACTGCACGATATTTCTAAATTCGAGTGCAACAAATCAATTAGACTGGACGCAGTACGTAATTCCGAACGTTTCCGTACCCAGCGACGTAATTTATACGGTAGAGTTTGTGGACGAAAACGGTGGAACAACTGCCGTAATAAACACCACAAATCTTTCTGAATCTGTTGCGGCCCAAATTAGCAGCATTGCAGGTTCAAGGGCGTCTTTCAGGGTGTTTGCCACGCAGTCTGCCATTTTGCCCTCAGGCACAGTTTTTCCGTTTACATCTCGCTCAAATATTTATACCTTTGAATTACCTTCCGCGGCGTTTATTCCGTCGGCATTTACACCAAACGGCGATGCCTTCAACAATACTTTCAAACCAGAATTACGATTTGTGCAATCAGGAACAATGATAATCTACGACCGCTGGGGAAGCATTATTTTTGAAACAAACGACCTCAAGCAAGGCTGGGACGGCACTGAAGCCTCGGGCTCGAGGCTTGCACCGGTTGGTGCGTACGCATACAAGATTCGTACGGTTGGTGATGACGGCACACCCGCTTTTTACACCGGGTCTGTTACGTTAATTAGATAAATTTCAGAACTTTACGCCTCACTAAGATGTATAACAGGTGTAACTTAAATTGCTTCTATTATCGAGGTATTTAATCAGCATTTCATAAGTAGAAAATTAGGTGCTGAAATGTAAATTGCACGAATAACTTCTCGGCTTTGCCAAACTGAAAAACAAAAAACTGAACAACTTAAAAACTTATAATTAGATGGGAATGATGGATATGATGGGAATGATGGGCAAAGTCAAGGAAATGCAAGCCAAGATGAAAGAAGCCCAAGACCGCTTAGAAGAAATAACCGCCGAAGGAGAAGCAGGTGCCGGAATGGTAAAAGCAACCGCAAACGGGAAAAAGAAATTACTATCGCTCGAAATAGACGAGGATTTAATCAAGCCCGAAGATGCGGGCATACTCAAAGACCTCATTGTGGCAGCAGTAAATAAAGCGTTGAGTAACGTGGAAGAAGCCGCTCAAAAAGAAATGGCGAAAGCTACGGAAGGAATGTTGCCGAATATTCCGGGAATGGATTTGGGCAATATGTTTGGTAAATAAGTACAATTATTTTGAAGACAACCGCAATTGTAATCCTGAATTACAACGGCAGAAAGCACCTGCAAACTTTTTTGCCGTCGGTGGTAAAACATGCCAATGGTAATCGAATTATTGTAGCCGACAACGGCTCGACGGATGATTCTATCGTTTTCTTACAAGAGAGATTTCCCGAAATTGAATTACTACGCAACACCGAAAATCTCGGTTTTGCGGGTGGGTATAATTGGGCATTACCGCAGGCAAAGGCCGATTATTTCATCTTATTAAACTCTGACGTTGAGGTAACTCAAAACTGGGTTCCGCCACTTATTGAAGTGCTGGAATCAGCAGATAATATTGCTGCCTGCCAACCAAAAATACTCGCTTATTCAGATAAATCTAAATTTGAACACGCCGGTGCAGCGGGTGGATATATTGACAAATTTGGCTATCCGTTTTGTCGGGGAAGAATTTTTGACACTGAACTCGACTTAAATCAATACGACGACACTCAAGAAATTTTTTGGGCTACCGGGGCATGCCTCGCCATAAAAGCGGAAGCCTTTCATAAAATGAAAGGTTTTGACGAAGACTTCTACGCCCACATGGAAGAAATTGACCTTTGCTGGCGGCTTAAATCTGCAGGAATGCAGATTTTCTACACGGGAAATAGTACTGTTTATCACCTCGGTGGAGGTACATTGAATAAATCAAATCCTCGAAAAACATTCCTGAATTACCGCAACAACCTTTTTATGTTGCTGAAAAACTTACCCGCAAGTAAGCTTCTTCCCGTCATATTCGCTCGTCTTTGTCTCGACGGAATTTCCGCATTTAGGCATTTATTACAAGGAGATTTCGGCGATTTTTGGGCAATTTTTACTTCCCACTTTGCCTTCTATGGCAAATTTTTCGGAATGTTCAGAAAACGATCAAATCCTTCGCTTCCATCTAAAATGTATAACGGCTCAATAGTGTACGACTATTTTCTAAAAAAGTACCGAACCTTCGATAAATTAAACTCTGAAAAGTTTCGATAAAAAAGCGATAAAAAGTAATTGTGGAAGTAGATTTGCAGAAATCTATCATTCAATACCATGGCTTTTATCTCAGACAACTTTCTGCTACAATCAGAAGCTGCAAAAACTTTGTACCACGATTTCGCGAAGGCAATGCCGATTATTGATTACCACAATCACCTTTCGCCGCAGCAAATAAATCAAAATCATACGTTTGAAAATATCACCGAACTTTGGCTCAACGGTGACCACTATAAATGGCGAGCCATGCGGGCAAACGGAGTGGACGAATCTTATTGCACAGGAAATAAATCTGACGAAGAAAAATTCTTAAAATGGGCAGAAACTGTGCCGTTTACGGTCAGAAATCCACTTTTTCACTGGTCTCACTTAGAACTGAGCCGCTATTTTGGCATCGAAGATTTACTTACTTCAGCAAATGCCAAACAAGTTTACGAGCAATGCAACGCAGCTTTAAAAAGTCCCGAAATGTCGGTACAACATTTACTCCAAAAAATGAAAGTTGAAGTAGTTTGCACCACAGACGACCCGACGGATTCGCTGGAACATCATGTAGAATTTGGCAAAAAAACGAATCAAGCTTACACCGGTAAATTACTCCCGACCTTCAGACCAGATAAGTTTATTATGATTTCGGCGGAAAGTTTTCTGCCGCAAATTGAGAAGTTGAAAAATATTGTCGGATTTGAAATTCCAGATTTCGAAACGTTGCTTATTGCGTTGAATAACCGCATTAACTTTTTTCACGAATCAGGGGGAAGACTCTCTGACCACGGACTCGAAACTATTTACGCCGCAGATTTCACAATTGAGCAAGCAGATAAAATTTTCAAAAAGGCGATTAGCAGAGAAGTATTAACCGCCCATGAAGCCCTTCTTTTTCAATCAGCCATTCTGCATGAACTTGCTAAAATCTATCACAAACTTGGCTGGACGCAGCAGTTTCACCTCGGAGCGTTACGAAATAACAACCCACGGGCATTCCGAAATTTAGGTCCTGACACCGGATGGGATAGCATCGGGGATTGGTCTCATGCCCAAAACATTTCTCGTTTTATGGGAAAATTAGATAACACCGATCAACTCGCAAAGACGATCCTATATAATAATAACCCAACCGATAACGCCGTGCTTGCCGCCATGATTGGCAACTTTAACGACGGCTCAATTGCGGGAAAAGTGCAGTTTGGTTCCGGTTGGTGGTTTATGGATCAAAAACGAGGGATGGAAGAACAGATCAACATGCTTTCAGACATTGGGTTGATTAGTCGGTTTGTGGGAATGTTGACTGATTCCCGCAGTTTTCTCTCGTTTACAAGACACGAATATTTCCGTCGAATTTTGTGCAATCTTTTCGGTGAAGACATCAAAAACGGCGAGCTACCAAACGATATCGAATGGTCAGGCAAAATAATTCAAGACATTTGCTACAATAACGCTAACAAGTATTTTGGGTTTTGAAAAATGCAGTTTAGTTACATCCACCCGTTTCAGCTTTAAAAACGGTTTGTCCGAGCGTTTCAAAACCGGGAAGGAGTTCAATATGCTGACTTGCGGAGAATTGCCAATTGCCTTGAAAAGTAGTTTTCAATGTGGCAGTAGTTTTACTTTTTGTAACTAAATCGTCATTCAAAACGCCTTGAAGAATCACTCTTTCTAAACAATCGTTTCCCGAAATATACGAATACGGTGATTTTGCGTTCGCTTCAAAAACAGTCAAACGATAATTTCGTCCTTTGAAAGCATTCGGTAACGGAAGATTATCTGTATAATCTGAAGCAGAAGAAGCGATTTCTCCAAGCAGCTGAAAAGTGGGTGAGTTTTCGGTCTGCACTTCTATTCTGATATTTTTATTAGTCGCTGTGTAATTATCCCATGTAAGTTTCACGTTATTATTATCAACACCAATTTTGAGGTTTGTTAGTGGAGAAAGCCATCTTGTAATCGGATAATCTTGGAATGTCATCGCAAGGTTTCCGTTTGTATTTGAAATAACCGGCCCGTCGTAAAAATTAGAATAAATATCCTTCAAATGAGTTGGCAAGTAAGTCAATTTTGTTGCGACTGAGGGTTGATTAAGCGATAAAATCAGTTTGTTTCCATCCGAAGTTAGGGCAGTAATTGAAGCAAGGGCATCGTCGAGTAAAAGGTAGTCCGCTAACCGCCTTGTATGAGAGTTGTACACCTTTTGTTCTTGAAAAGAAATCACTTGATTGGGCTGAAAAATAATCACAATTGAATCACGTGCTTGATTGAACAGCACTTCCTGCACGTTTGGTGAGTACAAGTTTTCGTTTGGAAGTCCGATATTTTCATCGTCAGAAATCATGGTAGTAAGCCAAGATGCTATTGCGTTGTGCCCGTTCCAATTATAATGCAAACCGTCGTAGCCTGGAGTTCCGGCGGTTCCGAAAAC
>JANQUM010000223.1:5122-5479 GCA_030731175.1 Spirosomataceae bacterium | reverse complement strand
GATATAGACGTTTTACGCGAGCAAAGTTTTGCGTACGAAGATTTGGCCACGGCGTACGCAAATCTCGGTCAATTTGAAAAATCCTATGGTTTTCAAAAACAGTATTCAACTATTAAGGACGAGTTGATTACTCAGGATCTCAACGCTCAAACCGTGCGGATGCAGACCATTTACGAAACCAAAAACCGCGACGCAAAAATTACGGCACTTGAAAAAGAAACGGCTCTGAAAGAAGAGGTAATTGAGCAATCAAATTTGATTAAAAATCTATCTTTTGTCGGCTTAGTTTTGGTGGCGTTGATTGCGGGCTTGTTTTATAATCGGGCAAGGTTAAAACAGCACAGCTATACGCTATTG
>JANQUM010000223.1:4600-5112 GCA_030731175.1 Spirosomataceae bacterium | reverse complement strand
GCAAAGAATATCGAAATCGAAGAGAAAAACAAACTGGTGGAACAGTCGCTCCTCGAAAAAGAAACGCTGCTGAGGGAAATTCACCACCGGGTAAAAAACAACCTCCAGATTATTTCAAGCTTGCTAAATATTCAATCAGCCAACGTAGATGACCCAACGGTATTGAGCTCAATTAAAGAAGGTCAAAGCCGTGTGCAGGCCATGAGCCTGATACACCAAAACCTCTATCAATCAGAGCATTTGAGTAACGTTGACATTGAAAACTACTTAAAAGAACTGGTGGCTTACCTATCCGAAATGTTTGCTGGTCAAAATAAGGATATTGAAATAGAAGTAGATGCAAATAACATCGAATTTGATATTGATACCGCCATACCGCTTGGCTTGATTGTGAACGAGTTAGTTTCTAATGCCTACAAATATGCGTTTGATAATCAGAAAAAAGGGAAAGTACAGATTGGAATAAAGGCAATTAACGAAACCGATTACGAATTGAACGTGAAAGACGACGG
>JANQUM010000223.1:0-4590 GCA_030731175.1 Spirosomataceae bacterium | reverse complement strand
CAGTTCATCAAATGGTGCAATTTTTGTAGTTACTTTCAAAGATTTAAGAGCTTATCAAAACCGCTAAATATGCTAAAAATTTTATTGGTCGAAGATGAAGGCATCATTGCCGCCGACATGGAAAACATGCTCGAAAAAATGGGCTATGAAGTCTTGGAAACAGCCATGGATTTCGAAGAAGCGGTCGAAAGGTTAGAAGAAGAAACGCCCGACCTAATTCTACTGGACGTGAATTTGGGGGGGCGAAAAGACGGCATTGATTTAGCAGCGGTTATTAACGAAAACTACCACATTCCGTTTATTTTCACTACTTCTTACACCGATGGCCCGACTGTAGAACGGGCGAAAAAAGTGAATCCGATTGGCTATTTGGTGAAGCCATTCAAACAAGAACAACTCTACACGACCATTGAAATAGCGATGTTTGCCATTGCTAATAAAAAAACTACTCCTGAAACCGAAGAGCAAGAATCAGACGGTTTAATCATTAAAGATGCTCTTTTTCTAAAAGATAAGTACCGCTACACCAAGCTCTCGTTAAATGATATTCTGTGGCTCAAAGCCGACGGGAATTATGTTGAAATTCATTTGCACGATCGTAAAGAATTAATAAGGAATTCATTATCTCAATTTTTAGAAAAACTAAACAAGCCCAATTTCTTCCGTACGCATAAATCGTACGCGGTGAACCTTGATTTTCTCACTCGCGTTGAACCAACCGAGGTTTTCATTTTAGATACCGCCATCCCGATTACCAAGAGTTATCACGCCGAATTAATTGAACGCATAGAAATAATGTAAATCTTTATCATGGATAATCTTGGTTGAAAATATGAACATCCAATGAAGCCATTTTACTATTTCAGAATTATCAAAAGCATGTCATTCTGATTTATCATATTTGAAAGATGAATACTTTCCTGCTCAAAATAATCCTGATGCCCCTCATCATTGCGGGCGTAACTTTGGCCGCCCGAAAATGGGGCAATGTAATCGGTGGCGTTATTGCCGGAATGCCGTGGGTGGGCGGAGCAATTCTGTTTTTTATCGCCGTTGAGCAAGGTGAAACTTTCATGACCAACGCCCTGCCGGGAGTTCTGATTGGGTTAATTGGATGGTTAGGTTTTTGTACCATGTACATCATTGCCGGGCAGCGGCTCGGCGTAGTCCTGAGTTTCCTTTCAGGAATTTCCATCTATTTGCTCATCGGCTTCTTGCTTAAAGACCTCACGTATAGTTTGACCGTAAACGGTTGGTTTTTAGTGTTAATTCTACTGGCAATTACATCGCTGTACCTTTTTCCAAAAATCAAACGAACCGCTAAGAAACCACCCAAACCGCTGCGTTTCGAGATCCCGTTACGAATGGTCATGATCACCGCCTTTGTGTTTATCGTGACCTATTTTGCCGAGATGATGGGGCCTAACTGGAGCGGCATTCTTACGCCGTTTCCGGTAATGACCGCTACACTTGCCATCTTTACGCATTACACGCAGGGAATGTCTCAAGTGCGATTGGCCCTCATGGGCATGTACACGGGTGTAGTTGGCTTTGCTATTTTTCTAATTTCCGTTGCTTATTTTGTACCTCAATACAGCCTCGGCAACGGGTTTCTTTTGGGATTATTTCTGAATGTAATTGCCACGCTTTCTGCAAAACAGCTCTTCTCTAAGTTTAGGCTGATTTAATTACCTTCAACCTTCATCACCGCTCCAGCCCGTTTCATCCCAATTGGGGGGCGTTTTAGCCCTTTTTTTTCGTAGCGGAGAAGTAGCTAAGTAAGTTTCTATCATCAAACGAAACTTCACCCGCTATGATAACCCCAAAAATACTCGGACAGATTTCTCAGGAAAGCAATATCCTGTACATCAAAGCCGATCAAAACTACTCCGTTTTTCATCTCAAAAATGGCACAACTTATGTATCAGGCTATACGCTAAAGTTTCATTCCGGCTTTCTGGATATTGATAACTTCATTCGTCCCAACCGCTCCATATTGGTTCACAAATCCTACGTACGGGGTATTAAAGAAAAAGGAAAGACGAATTATGCAACACTTAAAAATGGTCGGGATGTACTCATTTCCCGCCGCCGGGTCAAAACCATTCAGCAAGAATTATCTCCGACCAACTCTTAAAACTCAATAACTATGAAAAAACTACTACCTCTAATCAGTCTTGCCACGCTGTTTCTCATTACACAGCCGGGAATTTTACAGGCACAGGTGTTGAATGATAACACTTTTAACATTGAAGTACACTTTGTTAAAGGACAGATGAGTTTTGTCGAGGAAACGACGAGTTCAGACGTTACTATGATTGGGCGAGCGGTTCCCAGTGGGCCCTATACCCCAATTTTCAGTTATGCCGAAGGTGCTCTAAATGACCCCAAAAGTTGTTACACGTACCGTGCTACGGGTGGAGACCCCGGCACTGGGAATTATTGGAACTATGGCCCCATAGTCGATGAAAACATGGGAACCTTAATTGACAATCCCGATCAGTTTTTTAAATATGAAATCAGAAGCTGGAGAAGGCAATTTGGTAATGAGGGTTGTGTGTTCCAAAGCGGTGACAACCGAGCTGCATCCCGAATTTGGTCAGTTTCTGCCCAAACTGCTTACCCAAGTTTTGAGTGGTATGAGTATCCAGTAATTGAGTACGACGACCCGTTTTTAGGTGCGGCCAAACGTCGGGCAGTGATCAAATCTACGTGGCGATACGCTAAAGGAGAACGCTCCGCTCCACTTGATTTTGGGCTGGTAGCCGCCAACCAAACGCTGACGCATTCCAACTCGAACCGAAGTGCGGTAGCCAACGCAAACGCAAAATTAGGCTACAAAAACGACTGGACTGCCGCCGATAATGCTGCATTCTCTGACGACAACGATGTAACCTATACATTTAGCGTCACCGACTCCCGAACGGTGAGCATCACCACAGCATTTACAACTACAAATTTTGACACAAAAGTACACCTGATTCAGCTAAACAGCGATGGTTCTTTTGCAAATTACATAACTGGAAATGATCAACATAGCATCACAACAAGTACAAACTGGTATAAAGGAGCAATACAAAATTTTAGTATCTGCAAGGGCGATTACGCCATTATTGTAGAAGGTGGAAATGACTTTGCAGATTTTGATACTGGCGACTTCTTCCTCGTGTTAGACGTATCAAACCTATACTTATTGGGCGGAACAATTACCGGAGGTGGCACTGTGCCAAACCCACAGGAATTTCCTAAGGAAATGACTTCAACCCAAGATGCCATCGCAGGCTCAACTACTTACGTCACATGGGAAATAAGACCCGCAAGCGGTAATTGGCAATATCTCAGTGGCACAGGAGCAGGTGGTGAAGATGCACGTCAATCTTATACCTTTAACGGAGTGCGAAATATTCCGGCAAATTTAACCGAACCCACTTATTTTCGAAGAAAAGTAGATGACCGTTGCTTTGATCATGTTTCAGGAACAATTCCAAAGTCTGCGTATTCCAATGAAGTATATTACAACGTTTATGAAGCAAACGGCGTACTTGCTGGAAGGGTAGTTGATAAAGCCGGAATCGGCGTTGGAGGAATTACCATTACGGCAGAGCGAATTACTTCTATTGCGAATGGCGTAGCCAATAAAACCTTTACTACAACTACGGGTAGCGACGGGTACTATACAATAAGTGGTGTGCATTATGGTCTGAGCACGCCGGGATCAGGGGCTACCGCTGATTTTACCATCACCCCTTCGCAGGGTTCTCATGTATTTGCGTTACCGTCAATAGACCGCACATTGACCCAGTTGGTGCCCCAACAAAGCAATATCAATTTTGTTGATGAAACCGTTTTTAGCATTACCGGTAAAGTGACGCAGGAATGTGCCGATTGCGTCGGAGCAACGGTCGGAAATCCAATCGTTTCGGGAGTTGAAGACGTAGAGTTTTTGATTGATGGAGTTAAAGACCTGTTCAATAAAACAACTGCCGATGGCACCTACTCACTTTCGGTGGATAATTCAGGGAACTATGTAGTAAAGCCCGAATTCAAAAATCACCAGCTCACTCCGGTTGAACGAACGGTAAATATTACCACGCAAGTAGAAACGCCAAACATTGATTTCGTTGACGTGTCAACGCACACCATCTCAGGAAATTTCACAGCGGGCTGCGGCGAGTACATCGGGCAAGCAAACCTGCGTTTTACCCAAATTTTGCCAAACGGTAATAATGGGTCATTTATTAAAGAAATCACAACCAATGCGGGTTCAGGGGCTTACTCCATAACTCTACCAGCAGCTAAGTACCAAGTAAGCGTAATAAACATAACAGACAACCCCGCAAATATCAACCCACTCACGGTTGTTGAATTCATCAACGCTTTCCCGTCTGACTCTCTCACTCGTGATGCTGTGGAAGCCGATAAAACGCTGGATATAGTTTATCCACGCCCACCCGTTTTAGAAGTGGTTGGCTTAGATAATGTGTGTTTAGACCCAACCCCATTTGCATTAATAGAGCAAAATAAAGTCAAAGTACTCACCATAAAAGTGTGGCAAGGAGAAGCTCGTACGGGCCCGGCAAAAGATAGTAT
>JANQUM010000222.1 GCA_030731175.1 Spirosomataceae bacterium | reverse complement strand
GTTAACTTCTGGTGGAAAAACATTCTCGCCTGAGCAGCAAGCAACTGCTTTTGATGCCTTTATTAGCCAAGACCCTTATTTGAGCGAAATCCGTGGTGAATACAGCGAACGTAACGGTGGAATTGCTAAATGGTACAATTCTGTTGACTTTAGTGTAATCCAGAACATTAACTTTAAGTCTGGTAGCACGAAGCATACACTTCAGGTTAGAGCTGACATTACAAACATCGGCAATTTACTAAACGATAGCTGGGGAGTATTAAAGGTTGTTAATAACGGACGTCCATTATCAGCTGCTGGTACTTCTGCAAACGGTACACCTCAGTTTAGAATGGCAACTCAGCAGATTGATGGTGAAACACAATTGCTACGCGATACATTCGTTCCTTCGATCGGAACAGGTTCTGTATGGCAGGCACAATTGGGTGTTCGTTACATCTTCAACTAATATTCATATCAACGCAGAATATTTAGTGTAACTTTTGAAAAGTCCTGCTTCTATTTGAAGCGGGACTTTTTGTTTTTACGGCTGTAGTTCCGAAATTGGAGAATTACTTTAATAAAATAAAAATGAATTTAGACTTAACGGGATATAACGCTTTTGTGGGTGGAAGTTCAAAAGGAATTGGCTGGGCAACCGCCCTGCAATTAGCTTCTTTAGGTGCGTCAGTGACTTTAGTTTCCAGAGATGAAAAGCTATTGGAAAAACGAGTTAATGAGTTGCCTTCGCCGAATTTCCAACCCCACTATTTTGTTTGCGTAGATTATAACGATTTATCCGCAGTGAAAGCAGCAGCGGAGAAAATTGCCGCAAGCCGCCCCATTCACTTATTAATAAATAATACGGGTGGCCCGGCAGGTGGCGAAATTATAGGCGAATCTACCGAGAAGTTTGAGGCAGTATTCAGGCAACATTTATCGGTCAATCAGGTACTTACGCAATCTTTTTTATCGGGAATGAAGGCCGCAGGTTTTGGCAGGATTGTAAATGTCATTTCCGTTTCGGTAAAGCAGCCTATCGTAGGTTTGGGAGTTTCCAACACCATCCGATGGGCAGTGGCGAGTTGGGCAAAATCGTTGTCGAAGGAGATTGCAAAAGACGGAATTACAGTGAATAACGTTTTACCAGGTTACACAAAGACGGGTAGGCTAGACGAAGTGATAAAGTTGCAAGCAGAAAGTCAGGGGTTAACACCTGATGAAGTGGAAGAAAAGCTACTCGCTAACGTTCCGACCGGTAAATTTGCCACTCCCGAAGAGGTTGCTGCGGCAGTAGCATTTTTGTGCTTACCCATTGCTGCTTCTATTAATGGCATAAATATACCAGTTGATGGTGGCTTAAGTGCTAGTTTATAACGTTTGCTCATAAAAAAAGCGATTCCGTACGTACGGAACCGCTTTTATGTTTTTAGGTAAAATCAAGCTGTCTGCAAACCGCTAACTTTTTGTTTACTAAACTCGTACACTCCGAAGAGGAAGGTGCTGTAAACGGCTGTACCGACGAAGAAATTCTTCGCAAATGGCAAACCCTGAGCATAGCACTGAATCAGTCCCGCGAAATCACGGGAAAGTGGTAATCCAGTTACGATGTTTAAACCGCCGCCTGCCCAAACTATAAAGTCGAGGACAAGCCAGAAAAGCAGTGTTGAAGCTACCGAAGAAACTAAAATATTCTTTACGTTCACGTTCTTTATTAGTATTGCACCAATCAAGATAATGCCTGCCATAACGGCGTAGGTAGTGTACCAACCGTCATAAATAATTCCGAATTTGCCTTCGTAGATGTAACCATTGATTATCAAATCTGATACAAAGAGCATCACTAAAGGCATGACATACGCCCACCATTTACGCCCTAAATAAGCCCCTGCAAACAAGCAAATTGCCCCAACTGGCGTGTAAGCTCTATATGAGTTGCCATCTCCGGCTAAAAATACTCTGAACGCTACAACTGAGAGTATAAGCAGCGAAATAATTCCTATCTTTTTGTAATTCATTTTTCTCAATTTTATTTAAACGGTGCAAAATTAGCTTTTTATAGTCTAAACGAGGCATTTATTGCAAAATTTCTCGGTTGCGAATTGTAACCATATACTTCAAAATACTGCTGATTTAGTAAATTGTTAACCGTCAGACCAACTTTTAGATTATTAATTATTTCGTATGACGACGTAAGATTTACCAGCTTAAACGCGTTTAAATCTACCGTTTCAGATGCAAAAATTGCAGAATTGTAAAAACGGTCAGTCCGCTTTGATTGGTACTGAATATTACCGTTAAGCGTCAGTTTACTTACAGGATTGACCGTTAAACCCGCGTTGATAACCGCTCTTGGGCGACGTAAAAATGATAAGTTCGGACTTTCCGTAGCTGAGGCGTCAACAATCGTTTTTGCAGAAAGGATTCTTGTAACGTTTCCGTATAACTGAATTTTTGACCACTTTTTATTTACTTCGAGTTCGACTCCGTTTTCCGATTGGGCATCCAAATTGATGTACTCGCCAAAGGGGGCTACGCTCGTTGAATTGAAAAAGAATAAATTTTCTGTTCTTCGGTTGAAAATAACCGCCGCAACTTTTACGGCATTTTTGTTTTCGTATTCAATTCCCACGTCAAAAGTAAAAGCTTCCTGCGGCTTCAAATCTCGATTTCCATACTCAGAAAAAACCTGATAAAGCGATGGATTTTTGTATGCTTTTGCCATTACCCCGTAAACCTTAAAACCTGCCGTTTTGAAATACGGATTGACAGAATACGAGTAGTTTACGCCATAATTTGAGTTCTCATTTATTCTACCGCCAAGCTCAACACCAATTAATTTATGCACGTAAATTGCGGTGAAATAACCACTGGTGTTTGTTAAATTTGCGAGATCGTTTGTTAGTTCAGGTGAAATAAATTCCCCAAAATCACTAACCGAACGAAAGGTTTGGTCGCTGTTAATTCGCTGATAGTCAACGCCAATCAGTAAATTAATGCTCTTTGAAAGGTTAAAATTTCCGTAGAGTTCAACGAAATCGGACGCCGAGCTAAACGTGGAGTAACTATATTTACTGAAGGCATTTGCGGGAACGTCCGTCGAGTCGTCTTCGTAAACTCGTTCTGTGTTTATGCGATTGTAAGAGAAGTTCAATAAACCTTTATCGAACGTGTAATCTCCGCCAATTCCGAATTGGGAATTTTTAGATAATGCCGTATTATCTCGATCATCTGTGAAAGCGGCGGCGTCAAAATCTGCTCGGTAATCGGCGTACCGAAAATTACTGTTTATTGAAATGTTTTTCCCGATAGTTTTTCTTAAATCAAGGTTCACTGCGTTTCGGTCAAAACCGTCTTTTTCAAAAGGATTTATCGAATAGTATTGAAACTTCCGTAGGAGGTATTTAAAGCAACCGAAATTGGCTTTTGAGGAGAATTTCGGGTGATTATATTGATAACGCCGCCCACGGCATCGGATCCAAAAACGACCGATTGACCGCCCCGCATTATTTCAATGCGTGTTATTTGATCGAGCGAAATGCTATTCAGGTCAAATACTTGGTCAATATCTGAGCCATCTGAGACCGGGATTCCGTTTATCAAAATCAACACAAGCCCACGAGCCGCCCCCCGAAAATAAACCGTTTGTACGCTGCCGTTGGTTTGCGTTGCCCCATTAATTACAACGCCCGTTTGCTGACTTAATAATTGCGGAAGCGAAAGGTGAAGGTTTGACTGAATAACCGAACCTGAAATAGAGCTTCCCGCCGAATTAACTGTTGAAATGGACTTTCTGCCCGAAAATTTTGCAGTGACTTCAACTTCGTTGAGTTCGGTTTGGGCGTACGTGTTTTGAGAACCTAAAAATAATAGGAGAGTGCAGACGAATAAAATTCGCATAGAGATTTTAATAGAAAAAATATTGAAATTGGCGATCGCTCGTTTGTTTCCATCCTTCGTAGAGAACAAATAAGAATGATTTGAGGCAGGTCTCCTGACTTGGTTCATCATTTTTGCCTTCCCGTAATTAAACAGTGGCGTTGGGGTAAAATGACTTTTTTAGAACCTCACAGTTGCGGGGACAGTTTCCGATTTTCACGAAATTCCCTATTAAGTTAAACCGGACGAAATCCAGTAAAACACCTAAAACTGTTGCAAAGGTGTATGTTTTGTTTGAATAAAAAAAATACCCGTTGCTAATTTTCAAGCAACGGGTATTTTTGATGTTTTTGTCAAATCGATTTTTTATTCGTCTTCAGAATCGTCAATTCCCGCAATTGCACCATCCATGAGGGCATCGGCGTTTCCAGAAACGTGGTCACGAACTTTCTTTTCAATTTCTGCCATCAATTCAGGCGTGTCTTTGATAAGGTTTTTTACCGAATCACGACCCTGACCCAAACGCTCCGTTCCGTATGAGAACCACGAGCCTGATTTCTTTACAATATCAAGGTCAACGGCGAGGTCAAGCACTTCTCCGGCCTTAGAAATGCCTTCGCCGTACATGATGTCAAACTCAACCACTTTAAACGGCGGAGCAACTTTATTTTTCACGACTTTCACCCGAGTTCGGTTTCCAATAACTTCGGAGTTACTATCCTTAATTTGCGTACTGCGGCGGATATCAATCCTGACCGAAGCGTAGAATTTCAACGCATTACCGCCCGTGGTGGTTTCTGGGCTACCAAACATCACACCGATTTTATCACGCAATTGGTTGATGAAAATACAGCAGCAACCCGTTTTATTGATTGTACCAGTAAGTTTACGCAACGCTTGAGACATCAAACGAGCCTGAAGACCCATTTTGCTGTCTCCCATATCGCCTTCTAATTCAGCTTTTGGTACAAGAGCGGCTACAGAGTCAATTACTAGAATATCCACTGCACCAGAGCTAATTAAATGCTCGGCAATTTCTAACGCTTGCTCACCGTAATCAGGTTGTGAAATCAAGAGGCTTTTGGTGTCAATGCCTAACTTCTCGGCGTAAAGACGGTCAAAAGCGTGTTCTGCGTCAACAATAGCGGCTATTCCACCCGCTTTTTGACATTCGGCAATGGCGTGCATTGCAAGCGTAGTTTTACCAGAAGATTCTGGTCCGTAAATTTCAATAACGCGACCTTTCGGAAAACCGCCAACGCCTAGGGCGAGGTCAACACCGAGTGAACCCGTAGAAATTACGGGAACATCCATGACGCTTTGATCGCTCAAACGCATCACAGTGCCTTTTCCGTAGGCTTTATCAAGTTTTGCAATGGTTGTTTCTAAAATTTTTAGCTTTTCTTTATTATCTGCCATAAGAACAAATAGGAGTTATTTTTTGATGATGTTTAACATATAAAGATACGAAAAAAAGATTATTCCGCCACCAGTTCTTGAAATATCTTTACATATTTATTGACCGAATTTCGCCACGAAAAATTAGCTGCCTGAGCTATAGATTTTTGCGACAATTCTTTGGCATACACCCGATCTGTTAGCAACATTTCCATGGCATCTTTGATCGCGATTTTATCCATTGGCTCGGTATAAATTC
>JANQUM010000221.1:454-5518 GCA_030731175.1 Spirosomataceae bacterium | reverse complement strand
GTGACGACGTACGGGTTACGATTGGTCAAAGCTTGTTCCTGCGTAACGTGCCAACGGCAAATTTACCCCACGTTTTCAATGCGTTAAACGCTCATCACCTCGCCGAACCGGGTGCAAATTCACTCCATAAAATCACGGCTTGTCCGGGGACGGATACATGTAATCTTGCCATTTCTGATAGTACGCACGTAACCGTTGCGTTGGAAAGCGTTTTGCGGGACGAATTTCCTGAATTGGTAAACGATGCTGACATCAAAATAAAAATTTCTGGCTGCATGAATTCCTGCGGTCAACATGGCATGGCTCAAATTGGTTTTCACGGTAGCTCCATGCGGGCAAAAGACCGCCGCGTAATGCCCGCTTTGCAAGTTCTTTTGGGTGGCGGAACAATTGGCGACGGTGAAGGAAGAATTGCCGACAAAGTAATCAAAGTGCCAAGCAAACAAGGACCAAATGTGCTTCGTAGCGTGTTGAGCGATTACGAACAAAATCGCACCGAGGGCGAGTATTTCAACGATTATTACGATCGTCAGGGTAAAATATACTTCTACGATTTGCTAAAACCGCTTGCTGATATAATTGATGCACCCGATAATTTCTTTGTGGATTGGGGACAAGAATCTCAATTCGCCACCGAAATTGGGGTAGGCGAATGTGCCGGAGTAATCATTGATTTAATCGGAACGCTGTTCTTAGAATCTGACGAAAAAATTGAGTTTGCCAAAGAAGCTTTCGCCGAAGAAAAATGGGCGGATGCTATTTATCACGCCTACTCGTCGCAGGTAAATACGGCAAAAGCGTTGCTGCTTGACCGCGATGTAAAATGCAACACGCAGCACAAAGTAATCACCGATATGGACGACGTATACGCCGCAGAGTTCGGAGGGAATGTAAAGGAGCAAATCCTCGCCATTCGCATAAACGAACCAACCAAAGACTTTGCGACGGATTATATCAAAACAGCAGTTGAATTTTTGGTGAAAGCAAGAGAGGTGCGGGCATGAAACCAAAACTTACACTTATTGGAGCCGGACCAGGCGACCCGGAACTCATCACGCTCAAAGCCGTAAAAGCGTTGCAGAAGGCAGACGTGGTATTGTACGATGCGTTGGCTAACAGCGTTCTACTTGAATACTGCTCACCGCATTGTGAGATTATCTACGTCGGAAAGCGTGGGCATACGCGTTCAATCAGTCAGGATAGTATTAATTTTTTGATTGTTGAAAAAGCCTACGAGAAAGGGCACGTTGTGCGATTAAAAGGTGGCGACCCGTTCATTTTCGGACGAGGAAACGAAGAAATTAATTTTGCTCGTGAACGTGGAATCGAAACAGCTTTTGTGCCCGGAATCTCTAGCATCCAAGCTCTCGGAGCGGCGGATATTCCGTTAACATCCCGTGGCTTTTCGGATGGCTTTTGGGTAATTACCGGACACAAAGCCGACGGTTCTTTAAGTAAAGATTTAGAGTTGGCAGCTCAATCAACGGCTACGGTAATTATTCTCATGGGAATGAGCCGTTTGCCTCGAATCGCTGAATTATTTGCTAAAGCGGGCCGTGGAAGTACGCCCGCCGCCATCGTGCAAAATGCGTCAACAGTTCATCAAAAAGTAGGAAAAGGACTTGCAAAAAATCTACCACAAATTGCCCAATCTAATAATCTCTCAAACCCTGCACTAATTGTTATCGGAGATGTGGTGAATGCTCTCCGTTCTGATAAGTTTACACAACTTAAATCAGCAGAAATTTACTCTTAAATTAAAAAGTATCCCAATGGTAAAGTACAATTATGTATTATTTAACTGGTTGGTTATAAGTGTATAACGAATTATTGTGCTGATTTAGTTTAAAAAATATTCTAATACTCTACTAATCTTATAGAGTTTATATATATATTTGTTTTATTAAACCAAAGAACATTATGTTTTTCGACTCAATAATTAATAAGAAGGCGGCGATTTCTTTCAATGGAAAAGACCACTTGTTCAGTTTCCTGAAAGGAATATCTTGGCGTGTTATCGGTACGCTTGATACGATGGTGATTTCTTACTTCGTGACGGGAGAACTCACGTTGGCAGTCAGTATTGGTTTAATAGAAGTTTTTACAAAAGTGGTCTTGTTTTACTTTCACGATCGCGTCTGGGAACGCCTTAGAAAACGCTACATTTAAAGTCGAAAATACTGAACGATAGAGAATTTTATGAAAATCAATCATTCCGAAATATTGCAAAGCCTTTCGCCAACGGAAGGCCTTTCTTTTTTAAGTGAAAACGCATTGGGTAAAATCGTTTTTTCGTCCTCTTTCGGGCAGGAAGACCAGGTCATTACCGACATAATTTTTAAGAATAATTTACCCATAAACGTCTTTACGCTTGATACCGGGCGACTTTTTCAGGAAAGCTACGAGCTCGTTGATCGAACCCGTGCTAAATACAAAAAAGAAATCGACGTATATTATCCTACAACTTCTTCCGTAGAAAAACTCACAAAAGAAAAAGGACTAAACAGCTTTTATGAATCAGTGGCAAACCGAAAGGAATGTTGCTTCATTCGTAAAATCGAGCCGCTGAAAAGAGCTTTGAAAGGAGCTGAAGTCTGGATAACGGGATTACGTGCCGAGCAGTCCGAAAACCGAAACGATATGCCCATTTGGGAGTGGGACGAAGGCTTTCAGATCTATAAATACAACCCTTTAATTAACTGGACCTACGACGAAGTATTGAACTACCTCGCCGAGCATAAAGTACCCGATAACCCGTTGCATCGCAAAGGTTTTATCAGTATCGGTTGTGCACCATGCACTCGTGCTATCACTGAAGGCGAACACCCAAGAGCCGGACGCTGGTCATGGGAAGCCTCACAAAAAGAATGCGGTTTGCACGCAGGTTGACCCCGATAGCTATCGTGACAAGTACGATTTTAGATTTGCGATGTTAATCAAGTAAAAAGCAAATCCCCGCCTGGGCGGGGTGGCTGCCTGACGAAGTCGGCAGACGGGGTGGGTGAAAGCGTTGAGCTAACGAAAAAACCCATCTTTAACAGTAACCACAAATGAATAAAACAAAAGAAATAAAATCAGTGAAAACCGGAATTTTCCCCCGCCAATTAGAAGACGAAGCCATATACATCATGCGGGAAGTGGCGGCTCAGTTTGAACGCCCCGCCTTATTATTTTCGGGTGGAAAAGATTCGATAACGCTCGTGCGGTTGGCTCAGAAAGCGTTTTATCCCGGCAAAATTCCGTTTCCGTTAGTTCACGTTGATACCGAACATAACTTCCCCGAAACCGTCGCATTTCGGGATAAACTCGCCGCTGAATTAGGTGTTGAACTGATCGTACGTTCGGTAGCAGATTCTATTAAAGAAGGCAAAGCAAAAGAAGAAACGGGCAAATACGCCAGTCGTAATGCGTTGCAAACCGTCACGCTACTTGATACCATCGAAGAATTTAAATTTGATGCTTGTATTGGCGGAGCAAGACGTGATGAAGAAAAAGCCCGTGCCAAAGAACGCATCTTTTCAGTTCGGGATGACTTCGGACAATGGGACGCCAAAAAACAACGCCCCGAATTGTTCGATATGCTCAACGGTAAAATCGATGTCGGCGAAAATGTGCGGGTCTTCCCAATTTCAAACTGGACAGAACTGGACGTTTGGACAGATATTAAAGAAGAAGAAATGGAAATTCCTTCCATTTATTTCTCTCATCAACGCCCCGTTTTTAATCGTGACGGCATGATTTGGGCAGATTCCGAATTTATCAACAAAACACCCGACGAAATTCCGTACGAAGCGACCGTTCGTTTCCGCACCGTCGGCGATATGACTTGCACGGCAGCGGTCGCGTCCGAGGCAGATAATATCGACTGGATTATTGAGGAAATACTGGCGGCTGAAATCTCAGAAAGGGGAGCAAGAATTGACGACAAACGCTCCGAAGCAGCAATGGAAAAACGTAAGCAAGCTGGTTATTTTTGATGAGCTTGTCAGTTCGAGCGGAGTCCAGAACCGCGGCGACTCGGTGTTCTCGACCGCTCCGGTGGCCCGGTCCGCTCGAACTGACATTTGACGCACATTATTCTTTGGGAATAAATTTTACAGTTTAAAATTCGACAAATGGACATTTTAAAAATAGCAACGGCAGGATCGGTAGATGACGGAAAAAGTACGCTCATCGGGCGGCTGCTGTACGAAACAAAATCAATTACAAAAGATAAAATCGAAGCCCTCGAAGCGGCATCGAAACGCAAAGGTCTTGACTTCGTGGATTTATCGCTATTGACCGATGGTCTCATTGCCGAGCGGGAGCAGGGAATCACCATCGACGTAGCTCATATTTACTTCAATTCGCCGCAAAGAAAATACATTATTGCCGATACGCCCGGTCATTTTGAATACACCCGAAATATGGTAACTGGAGCCTCAAATGCTGCGGTTTCCGTAATTTTGGTTGATGCCCGAAACGGCGTTTCGGAGCAAACAAAACGCCACTTTTACATTGCATCTTTACTTCGGGTGAAAGAAGTGATTGTAGCAGTTAACAAAATGGATTTGGTAGATTATGACGAAGCACAGTTCCGCCAAATTCAAAGCGATTTTGTGGAGAAAGTAGGCGAAGCCAGTTTCGCCGAACAACGTATTACGTTTATTCCGTTGTCTTCGCTTTTTGGTGAAAACATAGTTGAAGTTTCCGCCAAAATGCCGTGGTACAAAGGGCAGTCGTTACTACAACATTTAGAGAGCATCGAACTCGATAAAGTTTCGCATAATTCGTCAGAGCTTCCCGCTCGTTTTGCGGTGCAGTACGTCATTCGCCCCAAAACGGAAGAGTTTCACGATTACCGCGGTTACGCCGGGCGTTTGTCAAGCGGCACTTTTTCGGTTGGTGATACCATTCAGGTTCATCCAAGTGGACAAGCAAGCGTTATCAAAACGATCGAAAAATTCGGCGAAAATTTGGAGCACGCCAAAGCCGGAGATTCGGTTACGCTAACGCTTGAAACCGATATTGACGTGAGCCGCGGAAATATGATTACCAAAGCAACGGAAGCCGTAGAGCCGCAAA
>JANQUM010000221.1:0-444 GCA_030731175.1 Spirosomataceae bacterium | reverse complement strand
ACAATTCGGTCTCGCGTATGCTGGCTTGATAGTCAGCCACTTACGGCTGGTAAAACATATATTTTACAACACGGCGTAAACCTCCAAAAAGCGAAAGTGACCGCGTTAAATTCGGTAATGAATATCGAAACTATGCAACTGGAAGAATCCCGCAGTGAGTTGAAATTAAACGAAATCGGATTCGTAGAAATCAAAACCGCTCAACCGCTATTCACGGATAAATACGCAGATAATCCGGCAAATGGCTCATTTATATTAATTGATACCATGACAAACTCAACGGTAGGTGTGGGGTTTGTGGCGTGATATTTTTATGAAATTTGCACATCAAAAAAGGCGATTCACAAGTACGTGAATCGCCTTTTTTTAATCTTCATCAGCCCGAAGGTGGTCGAAGTTTTTGTTCGGATTTGCCGAACGGTGTTTTTTCTTTGCAGTTTTCTT
>JANQUM010000220.1 GCA_030731175.1 Spirosomataceae bacterium | reverse complement strand
TCCGTAAAACTGATTGGTTTGGCGGCATTTAGCGGACTGGCATTTACTTTATCCGCGAACTCAGTCAAATCATCCACGCCGTCTTTATCAACATCCGATGGATTATTTTTCGGGAATGAAACAACCTCATATTGCTCTTTGGGATACGCTTTTAAACTTTCGGAGAGAATTAGTTTACCATTTTTCCCCAACTCCATTTTTACAAAATGGCTGGAAACCGCCCTCGCATCATGCTTAGTTTTCAGGAAATAATAGTTATCCTCGTCGGCTTGTATTTCAACTTGCACCCGTTGGTTTTGATCAACTGAATAATTTAAAATCGGCACGTTTTGCTGCGAATTACTTGTCAGCGTGCTAAACAAAGCCGCAAAAGCAACATTAAAGAACCCGAATAATTGCATCCTTTCATGGCTTCGATGAGTCTTTTCTGTAGAGTTACAAAGGTATCGTTTTGACTGCGTTAATTAATACCTTGTTTACGTTTTTGTTAGCTGCGTTTAGCCCTTTCGCTTCCTAAGCCCAATTACCAACGTAACTATTCCGATTATTATGCAAACGCCACCCCATATAAAAATGTTATACCTGTCTACAAATGTGCGATAACTGGCTGTAAATAGGAACATTACCATTCCAGAAACTACCCAAACCGTATCGTTTTCCAAGCGTTTCTTTTGTGGTAAATCAGGCGATAGGTTGAATAACACTTTCAGCGTATCCCACTCCCACATCAAGAGTAAAATCGTTGCCAAAAGCATTCCTCCCGTAATAACCGGCGTGTAGGCAAAATAATACGAAATCGTGATCACGAAAACGTTCAGAATAATCGGGAAGAAAGCAACTGCCCCAAGTTTAGCATAATACTGCGTCATTAATAAACCGCCCGCAACGAATTGTCCGACACCCAAAAACTGCCAATAAATGCCCGATTGATACATCGTCTCAAAGAAATGCCACGCCGAATTTATCGGGTTTTCCGCTCCGCTTTCTCCAGTAAACCGATTCCCTTTAATTTTTATCAAACTAGCAAACACAAACGCCCCACCAATCGAGTAGCGGGTATAAATCACGAAAATTTGCAGCCAGACTTTTTCCTTTATTTTCTGTAAGTTCATTTTTCGGGAAGTTAAATTTTCTAAAATTACGCCCAAAAGCTTTTCACCCGAATTGATTTAGGATAAGCGGAAAGTAGTTGATAATTTTCACTCACTAATAGCCATCTATTTTACTGATGCAAACAAAGATATAGTACAGTTTGGTCTTGTCTGTTTTAGTGGAAATAATGATAAAATCCATTAAGATTTTTATACTATTTGAACGCAGTGAGTTTATAAAAAATAGGAGTTTGTCGTTATTGTAGCGTTAAGAAACAGATTAAACCTTGATTTTTGGTTCTTTGTATCAAGACAAAGAACGAAGGAGTACTTAAAGACTATACTCATTAATAAGTTCCCGATGTTCAATAGTAATAAATAAAGTAATTCGACCAAATAAACCATAACTCAATGAACCGTAGAAATTTTGTAAAATCAATCGGAGCTGTACCTTTAATCACGGCTTCCTCAACAACCTCAAATGACCTTCCAATAATCAAACCGCCACGTTTAAAAACGGGCGACACAGTTGGGTTAATCTGCCCCGCCGCCCCGGCTTATAATCGGGAAGAGTTGAAGTCTATCGAAGAGTCAATGCAAGCACTTGGATTGAACCTAAAATACGGAAAGAACTTTTGGAATCGTTACGGTTATCTTGCCGGAACAGACCCAGAGCGAGCCGCCGACGTTAACACTATGTTTGCCGATGAATCAGTAAAGATGATTCTCTGCGTTCATGGCGGTTGGGGCTGTGCCAGAATTTTGCCGTTGCTCGATTACAATCTCATTCGCAGTAATCCTAAAATTATCATTGGTTATTCTGACGTGACAGCATTACTTCTCGGCATTCACGCCAAAACTGGTTTGGTAACGTTTCACGGTCCGGTTGGCTCTTCTACGTGGAATAAATTCAGCGTCGATTTCTTTAAAAAAGTACTCATGCTCGGCGAAGAGGTTACGATGCAAAACCCGATTATAATTGGTGATAATCTTGCCCAAACGAATGATCGTATTTCTACGATAAATAGCGGTATTACTCAGGGGAAATTATTGGGTGGAAACCTAACCGTTTTGTCACATTTAATAGGAACAGAATACGTACCCGACTGGGAGAGCTCCATCTTTTTTGCCGAAGATATCGGCGAAGCCCCGTACAGCGTTGACCGCATGATTACGCACTTGAAACTGGCGGGCGTTTTCGACAAAATAAATGGCTTCGTTTTCGGGAAATGCACCGATTGCAAGCCAGGCAGCGGCGGCTATGGTTCGTTGACATTAGAAGATATTTGGCGAGATCACATCCAACCATCACAAAAACCTGCTTTTACGGGTGCAATGATTGGGCACATTGAAGATAAATTCACGATTCCAATTGGCATAAATGCCGAAATAAACGCCGACAAAGGCACAATTAGACTGCTGGAAGCGGCGGTTTTGTAGGTAATAAATTCTCCGAATTTAAGAAAATTTTAGTAAGTGTGACCGTAGTCACATTTCTGCTCACAAATTCATCGTATTTTTACGATTAATAAATAATAAAATAATGAGCAAATCAATTAAAATATTGGGAACAGGCTGCCAAAAGTGCCAAACAATGACAGGCGTAGTAAAAGATGTAATTTCTGAGAACAATATCGATGCAACCATCGAAAAAGTAGAAGATATTGAAGAAATTATGAAATATAACGTCATGACTACGCCCGCATTAGTGATAGACGATGTCGTTACAATCAAAGGCAGAGTACCCACAAAAAGTGAAGTTTAGGAGCTATTAAAATAAAAGCTATGAATTACCATATCGAAGCATCTTCAGTTTTTAATCAAGACGCAAAACTCCACATCAAGGAGTCAATTATTGACTTTGGCACAACTTCAAAAACAGCCGAAACGCTACCCAATCCTGCGGAAGTATTTTTGGGTTCGTTTGCTGCTTGTATGCTCAAGAATGTGGAGCGTTTCTCTGAAATGCTCAAATTCACTTACACCAAAGCCACGCTTGAGGTAAATGCCATCAGACTTGATAATCCACCCCGAATGGATGAAGTTAACTATACGCTGACGATTCACAGCAACGACAAATCGCTGAATACAAGTTTGCTAAAAAAGAACCTCGAAAAGTTCGGTACGATTTACAATACTGTTAAACTATCTTGTTCTATTTCCGGCACAGTAAACACCGTGGAAGATGTTTGATTGGTTGCAGTCTTTTGCGGATTGGCTTATTTACTCAATTTTTGAAATTGGAGCGGATACGCATTTGGGTACAGCTCTGAATTTCTTCGTTTTTGATACGCTTAAAATTCTTATTCTTCTTTTCTTCATTGTCTTTTTAATGGGAATTGTGAATGCTTACTTCCCCATTGAGCGGCTTAAAGACTATTTGAATAAGAAAAAACTGTACGGTTTAGAATATTTTTTCGCCTCCATTTTTGGAGCTATTACGCCCTTTTGTTCTTGTTCGTCAGTGCCGCTATTCATCGGTTTTGTTCAAGGCGGAATACCAATGGGGGTTACGTTTTCTTTCCTTATTACGTCGCCTTTGGTAAATGAAGTTGCCGTGGCAATGTTTCTCGGTATGTTTGGCGTAAAAGCAACGCTGATTTACGCGGGTTCGGGCATTTTGTTAGGCACAATTGGCGGTTGGTTGCTCGGTAAACTGAACCTCGAACACTTGCTATCAGATTGGGTAAAAAAGATACTTGATAACAAAATGCACCAAGCAGCTTACGAAGCAGAGAAGCGTACTTTCAAGCAGCGACTTCCAGAAATTACGCGTGGAGCTTGGGACATTGTAAAGGGCGTTATTATTTACGTAGTTATTGGTATTGCCATTGGTGCTGCCATGCACGGTTATGTACCCGAAAATTTCTTCAATCAGTATCTTGGTGGTGACGAATGGTGGACAGTTCCGCTTGCTGTTTTACTCGCAGTGCCCATGTACGCAAACGCCGCAGGGATTGTGCCTGTCATTCAGGTTTTTGTTGCCAAAGGCGTTCCCCTCGGAACGGCAATCGCCTTTATGATGGCAACCGTGGGCTTGTCTATCCCAGAGGCTACATTGCTCAAAAAAGTAATGAGCTTACAACTTATTGCCATCTTTTTTGGAGTGGTTACGCTCTGTATTATTCTCTCAGGCTACCTTTTTAACCTTATTTTGTAAAACCACTTTCAAGTATGAATAAACTACATTTCGCCATCTTATTGCTCTCAGCAGCCTTTTTGTCTCATACATCATTCGCTCAAAACACCCCAAAAGTTAATACCAGAGGAGCCATGAGCGAAATGGGAAACACCTTCGATCTCAACATCTGGCTTGATACCCTCGCCGATAAATCACATCTATTCGCTATGGGGACCTACGATAAAATGAAGGGCGAAATAACCGTTGTAGATGGTAAGCCTTTTTATGCGTCGGCGTTTATTGAAGGTAAAGCGGTGGTGAGTCAATCTTGGGATATTCGTTCGCCTTTTTTCGTCTATAGTAATGTAAAAGAATGGGAGGAATATCAACTAAGTGGCTCGATAAATAGCGTTGATGAAATACAGGAAAAGGTCGCCGCCATCGCTAAAAGCAAAGGTTATGATTTAAAAGAACCTTTTGCATTTAAAATTGAAGGTAATTTCGATCAAATGACGTGCCACATCGTTACGCCGCGAAGCCCGCAAGTTGAAGGTTTCAGACCTGATGTGAAATCTCAAAACTTCACTTTAGAGAAAACGAAAGGGCAGCTTATTGGATTCTATTCCGAGCAACATCAGGGAATTTTTACGGGTTCTAAGAGCTTCGTGCACATACATTTTTTGCAAGACGACCAGACTTTCATGGGACATTTGGATAAAATCTCGACGAACAACGAATCTCTAAAATTGTACTTACCAAAAAAGCTCAACCAAGTAAAAACCGGAATGAAAGTCAATGATACCGATTTCTCAAAAGGTCGGTTGGGAAACGTTCAAAACATAGACTTAGATGACCTCGTGAAGTTTCACGGACACTTGTGCGATGGCTTGGTAGTGGGGCAATTAGCTTTACAACAGGCTTTAAAAAAACTATATCCTGACGGAATCATTGATCGTACTAATACGCGAATTGTGAGCAAATCGTCGCCGTGCTTAACAGATGCCGCCATTTATATCGCCGGTGGTAGGTATCAATTCAATACATTTTATGTTTCAGACGAAATAGCAGGTTTATATACTGTTCAGCGATTGGATAACCTAAAAGCCGTAACCGTTCAGCTAAAAAAAGGAGTGAAACCGCAAGAAATTGACCAGCTTGGAGCTATCGCCGTAAAAGGGGAACTACATGCATGCGATCTTGATAAACTAAAAGCTTTGGAAGATGATTTTACCGAGAAGTTACTCGCGACCAATCCCGATGAAAACTTTATCGTCACAGAAATTTCCGATTTCAAATGGAAGCCTGTTTTGAAAAATGATTACCTCAAAACCGATATAT
>JANQUM010000219.1:462-1124 GCA_030731175.1 Spirosomataceae bacterium | reverse complement strand
TTACTGACCAGCAGTAAGGTTAAAAATAAAAATATTTTCCCTGTTGTCTTGTGTAGGTTCATTCCGGTTCTGGTTTCAAATTGCGTGCGTATTGCAAACGTTAGTTGTGTTGTTTTTATTGCGGCTGGAGTTATTGAGACGTTTCTGATCCAATTCGGTTTCTAACATCTTTTCCCCAGCCAAGCTTTTGACGCAAAGTATTCAAAAAGTCTCCTCCTTCTAAAGTTACCAGCCGAGCGTTAAAATCACCTTTCTTGATTTCGACATTCACGTCGCCGTCGTTTGAGATTATTTTTGCCCGTGAATCCATCGAAAGTAAAAAGTTTTTCGAGCGGCTTTCTACCCGTAAATTTATGGTCGAGCTATCCGCAACTACCATTGGGCGGACAAACAGGTTGTGCGGACAAATGGGCGTAATAATGAAATTTGCCGAATGCGGCATTACCAGTGGCCCGCCGCAACTCAGCGAGTACCCCGTTGAACCTGTTGAAGTGGCAACCATTAGCCCATCAGCCCAGTAAGAGTTGAGAAATTCACCGTTGATGTACGCGTGAATAATAATCATGGATGAGGTATCTGTCTTTGAAATTGCCACTTCGTTCAGTGCGAAGTTTGTGCCTTTTTCAAATAAATCGAAATCGGCGGTGGCATTGAGAAGGGTG
>JANQUM010000219.1:0-452 GCA_030731175.1 Spirosomataceae bacterium | reverse complement strand
CGACTATCAAGCGAGAAATTTCCGTTTGTAAGCTGTGATAATGCTTGTTTGATATTTTCGGGCTGCACGTTCGCCAGAAACCCTAACCGCCCGAAGTTAATTCCTAAAATGGGAGTTTCGTGTTTTCCCACTATTCCAACGGCTTCAAGCAGCGTTCCGTCGCCGCCCAGGCTGAGCATGAAATCTGCTTCGTCGATATCATCGTGATTGTGGTAAACAGCGGTACAATCAGTGGTTATTTCTGCTTCTTTGAGGGTCTCCATAAATGACGCCGAAACCTTGAAGTCGATATGGTGATTTTTCAGCTCATCAAAGACCTGTTGGACATTGGCGATTGATTCAGCAGGGAATTCGCGACCGTGCACCGCAATTTTCATAAGTATAATGCTCTGTTGAATCGTAAAATTACCCGAAAAGGCTGTATTCTCCGCTTAGATGCTCAAATATTTCAT
>JANQUM010000218.1:362-1128 GCA_030731175.1 Spirosomataceae bacterium | reverse complement strand
CCAAACCAAGACAATCCACTGATGGATAGTGAAGACCCACGCACCCCGATTATGGGACTTGACGTTTGGGAACACGCTTACTACCTAAAATATCAGAACAAGCGTCCAGATTACGTTGGAGCATTCTGGAACGTAGTTAATTGGAACAAAGTAGAAGCCAATTACGCTGCGGCGAAATAATATAATGTAGGGGCGAAAGATTTTTCGCCCCTACTATGCAAAACAAAAACGGCGAACCATCATTGGTTCGCCGATTTTGCGTTTATTTGGAATCACATCTAAAAATATGACCCCAAAAGATATTCTCCTTCATCTCCGTTTGCCGTTTTCGCTTTTTCTGATGCCCGTGTATTGGTTTGCGGTCAGTCAAGTTACTGCGATTAATACTACAAAAGCAATTTGGGTTTTTGTTATTCTTCACTTACTGATTTATCCCGCTTCAAACGCTTACAATAGCTATTTTGATAAAGACGAAGGAAGCATCGGTGGACTCGAAAAACCTCCGGCGGTTGGAAAAGAACTGTTTTGGGTTGCCACTTTTATGGATATTTTGGGCAGTTTACTCGGACTTTTCTTCGTCAATTATATTTTCGGAATGATGGTCTTGATTTATTCGCTCGTTTCGAGAGCGTACAGTTACGATGGCATTCGTGACCACAATGTCTGGAGTGGTGGGTTATGCGTATGAAGGTAAAACACTCGACCGTACGATGTATCTCAATTTCCTGAGAGTTATGAATACGTATGGGGTTGGATACCCTTATAT
>JANQUM010000218.1:0-352 GCA_030731175.1 Spirosomataceae bacterium | reverse complement strand
GCTCGTTTCGAGAGCGTACAGCTACGACGGCATTCGGTTGAAAAAATACGCTTTTTTAAGTTGGATTATCGTCGGGTTATTTCAGGGAGCGTTTACTTATCTGATGGTTTATCGGGGAGTTGACGAAATAGCTTTGCCAAAAAATGAATTAGTGCAAATTACGTGGCTACCGATGTTGATTTGCAGCCTGATTCTGTGGGCGGTTTATCCCATGACGCAAATTTATCAGCACGAAGAAGACGCCGCCCGAGGTGATATTACCATGAGCCAAAAACTCGGAATAAAAGGCTCATTTGTTTTTACAGGAATCCTGTTTGGCGTGGCGTTCTTCGGATTCTATAATTACCTAACT